>DATIJV010000113.1:0-7864 GCA_035478255.1 Gammaproteobacteria bacterium | reverse complement strand
AGCACGCTTGGAGGAAGGGGGACTCTCCGATATAGATGCGCTAAATTAGAACGTCCCCCTTCCTCCAAGCGTGCTTTTCGCTTGGAGGAAGGGGAAAGGGGAAGGAGGTAGGTAAATTTAAAAACATGCAATTATCTGACTTTAATTACAACCTGCCTCCCGAACTCATTGCGCGTTATCCTTTAGAAAAACGCAGCGCCAGCCGTTTACTCTGTCTCGACAAAAAAACCGGTGCGATCACACACCGCCAATTTACTGATTTGCTCGATTTAATCTCTCCAAACGATTTATTGATTTGCAACAATACTCGAGTCATTTCTGCCCGATTATTCGGAAACAAATTTTCCGGCGGACGGATTGAAATGCTAGTCGAACGCATTCTTGACCAACATCGCGTGCTTGCTCTTATTCGCGCAAGTAAATCACCCAAACCCGCAAGTATTTTATCTTTTGAGGGAGAGATTCATTTTGAAGTGTTAAAGCGCCATGAAAATTTATTTGAATTGCGCTGCCTGGATCCACGGCCTGTGTTGGAAATTCTCGAATCCATCGGTGAAATCCCCATTCCGCATTATTTTAATCGTCCGCCTGAAGAAAGCGATAAAGAGCGCTATCAGACTATTTTTGCAGAACATAAAGGGTCTGTTGCAGCGCCGACTGCGGGATTACATTTCGATCATGAATTATTTCAGCAGTTCAAAATAAGAGGTATTGAAATTGTTTATGTCACCTTGCACGTGGGGGCGGGAACGTTTGCACCGGTTCGGGTAAATGATATCAAACTGCATAAAATGCATGCTGAATATATGGATGTTTCTCTCGAAGTTTGCGAACAGATTAAAGCGGCAAAAGCACGCGGCGGGCGGGTGATTGCAGTGGGAACGACGGTTGCGCGAAGTGTGGAAACTGCGAGTCTTTCGGGAAATATTCAGGCATTTTCTGGCGATACGGATATTTTTATTTATCCCGGGTTTCAATTTCATTGTGTCGATGCGTTAATTACAAATTTTCATTTGCCGGGTTCAACTTTGTTGATGCTGGTATCAGCATTGGGCGGTCATGAAAATATCATGCGAGCTTATCAGGAAGCGGTGAATGAGCGATATCGGTTTTTTAGTTATGGCGATGCAATGTTTATTTCTTGATTTCTACCCCCCTTCTCTTGTAAAAATTCAACTTACAGGCTGCCCACTCTTCTTAGTGCTGACGCATGCTGGTTACATACCGGCGCATGAAGCGAAGGTTTGATTCTACGAAAGGTGCCCACAGTAGTAGACAGGTTTTTGTAGTCATTATTTAAGGGTGGTTCTTTTGGGGCTTTAGGAGAAGTGCGAGCATCTGGATTTTTTTCTGATTTTTCTGAGGAAGTTTTTACAGGAGAATTTAAAAAAGGGATTAGAGCACGATTTACAATGGGTGGTTTAGCAGCAGCATCAATTGGTACTGCATCTTTTGCGGCTGGCGGCGGTGTATCAGGCTCATTCTTGCCAAAACAGGCTTTTATAATGTTCCTGGTTTCTTTTCCATAAAGAATAGCGCCAATGCCTCCGATGACTGCCCCAATAGAACCGCAAAATGCGGCTGCCGCGACCAGACCAAAAGTGACGCCTGCCAGTGTGAAAGGGCCTCCCAGTATGGCAATGAGAGCTAATCCAATTCCAGCGCCAAACATCATTCCGGTATTGGTTCCTGCTGAGCATCGTTGTGTCCAGGGCAGAGAAGCGGGTTGGTCGGCTTCGGTGGGTTTGACGGTTCTTGCTATTTTATAAACGGGAAAAGCCACAAGCCATCCGAGTGTACCGCCAGCCGCGGCTCCTATTACTGCACCAAAAGGAATGGGTAAAAAAAAACCTATAGCCATTCCGAGCGATGTGAAAAGCAGAGAGGTCGCGCGAGTGCCATAATCCCAGGAGTTTTTGGGGTCCTTGTTGGTAGCATCCCATGAGCTTTTAATCAATTGAGAAATTTTATGGCCTGCTCCACCTGCTATAACGCCGCCCACGACGGCACCGATTGCACCGGCTAAAGTGAGAAGAACCAAATTGACTCCTGGTATAAATGCCCCTACGAAAGTGCCCAACGCCAGTCCAAGTGTTATACCGGTGCGGACGTAATTATTACGAAAAATGTCTTTCTTTCTATTTTCTTTAGCTATATCGTCTTTAGTTAGAGCAAGAGAATTGTTTGTCAGATAATTATAAAGCGGCAGGAGAACCATCCCTCCCAAAACAAATGCCCCAATACCGACGATGCTGCTGCCTAGAGCCATTACGCCAAGCGAGAGTGGAGCATTCATGGCAAAAGAATAAATTGCGCCGCAAATTATCCCGAGGTAGGTGCCCCAGACAAGCAGGGATTTATTTGTCTTAGTCCACCCTTCTGTTCCTATTTTAAAGTAGGTCTGGTTTGTTTCCGGGTCAATATTCAATATTTTTTCACGAATATACCAATAAGGAACAGCAAATAATCCTATTGCGATAGATGCGATGTCTGAAATAATGGCAGAAAAAAACTTTCTTGAAGCATCGGGAAGAGGTAAAAGAGCTGCAATCAACAGTCCTACTACAGCGCCCGTCGCAGCGCAGGTTTTGAAAGCACGATAAGCCGGATTGAGTACGCCTTCTTTCTTGGTATAGTAGCGTTTTAATACCAAGTGGAGCAGCCATCCAGTCAACAAACCTGTGCCATTCACGATAGCCAGACCAATTGCGATGTCAGCATCTTCAGTGGCAGAATTCCAGCTGCCAGGTCGGTTTTCTTCAATGAGAAGAAAAGCTCCTCCCTCAAGTGTTCCCAAAAATCGAGCATTTTCAAAGCAGCGTGCCCGGTAATTTTGCCGGTCTTTTTCAGATATTTCAGCAGGAGGAGCGGGGGCAGTAACAAGAGGGGCAGGGTCAGGAACAGGAGGGGCAGAATCAGTAACAACAGCACCTATACCTAAAGAATTTCCAACATCATCAGGATTATCAGACTTGCTGATACTGTAACGAGTTGAGCTAAAACTATTTCGCAGCATAAAAAATGCCCTTATGGATAGGTTAGGGGTAATTTCCTAGCGCATCCTGCGAATAAAACTCCTCGCCTCCATTTCGAGCGCATTCTATAAGATTATAGAAAATAATTCAAGCGGGTTTTGTAAGAACCTGTTTAAAATCTCTAAATAAAAAAACTAAATTGCGCGGCGCCGTTAATCAAGGTAAATTATGCCCCTATAAATTTTTTTATATCTGTAAGGGAACAACATGCAATTGATTGATATGATTTCAAGCTTTTTTATTTCTAACGCTTACGCAGCCGATTCATCGCCCGCACCTGCACCGCAAGGCGGTTTCTCATTTTTCATCATGATGGGTGTTCTCATATTTTTTATGTATTTTGCGATTTGGCGCCCCCAAACCCGACGTGCCAAAGAACAAAAAATGCTGATCAATTCTCTGGCTAAAGGCGATGAAGTGGTAACAGCAGGCGGTATTTTAGGAACTATTAGCAAAGTTTCTGATAATTACGTGGTGTTGTCTTTAACTGATAATGTTGAAATCACGATACAAAAATCCTCGATTGTCAGCGCCTTGCCCAAAGGTACACTCAAATCGATTTAAGATTGCAACGTGACATGGAAGAAAAATATGGTGCTTAATCGTTTTCCTCTCTGGAAGAATATATTAGTTGTCGTCGTTGTTTTATTAGCCTTTGTTTATGCTTTACCCAATATTTATGTAGAAGATCCTGCTGTGCAGGTTTCACCTGTCAGCACATCAATCAATCTGGACCAGGCAACCATCGATAAAATCACGCAAACATTAAACACAGCGGGACTTACCTTTAAGCAGATTCAATCCGAAAATCGCAGTGTACTGATCCGTTTTACGTCAACGGATATTCAATTTAAGGCAAAAGATCTTATCCAGCAAACACTCGGAGAAAATTATCTGGTTGCGCTCAACCTCGCGCCTGCGACGCCGCGCTGGTTACAGAGAATGGGTGCAATGCCGATGAAATTGGGGCTGGATTTGCGCGGTGGTCTTTATTTTCTTTTGCAGGTGGATATTGATTCCGTTATCAGGCAGCGCATTGAAGGAAATTTAAATAGCATTGGCCAGGAATTGCGAAACCAGCATATTCGTTATTCGGGAATTGTTCGTTCCGGGGCAAATGGTGTCAATGTACAATTTAGAACTACAGATGCGCTGGCAGATGCAAGCAGTTATTTAAGCCAGCATTTCCCTGAATTTACCTGGACGAAAGATACCAAAAATGGCCTGGTTTTACAGGGCTTGTTATCTCCTGTTGCATTACAGCAAGCGCGTCAGGATACGCTTGAGCAGGCGATGAATACTTTGCGTAATCGCGTCAATGAATTAGGCGTATCAGAAGCTGTCGTGCAGCAGCAGGGCACAGCACGCGTGATGGTGGAGCTGCCTGGAATTCTCGATACTGCGCAAGCTAAAAATATATTGCGGAATACTGCTTCGTTAGAATTCCATATGGTCGATATGGAACATGATGCACGAGGTATCGCACCGCCGGATGCAAAAGTCTATTCCTTTGAAGGTCGGCCAATTCTTCTGCAAAATCAGATTATTTTGCACGGTTCCTCAATTACGAGTGCTGTATCAGCCATGGGTGAAGATGGCCGTGCATCCGTTAATGTGCGTTTGGGCGGCGGGGGTGAAGGGCTTTTCACCAAAACTACTGCAGAAAATATCGGCAAACCGATGGCAGTTTTGTATGTTGAAGCACTACCTGAAACCAAAGAAGTGAATGGAGAAAAAGTCATAACGTATCGCACCGAGCGCAAAATTATCAGTGTAGCGACCATTCAGAGTGCGTTAGGAAACAGCTTTCAGATTACCGGATTAACCAGTCCTGAAGAAGCACGTAATTTAGCATTGTTATTGCGTGCAGGCGCTTTGCCTGCGCCCGTTGCGATCATTGAAGAGCGTCAGATAGGCCCTAGTCTCGGTAAACAGAATATTCATATGGGTGTTTTATCGGTCGAAGTTGGTTTTGTGCTGGTTGTTCTGTTTATGGCAGTTTATTACGGTGTCATGGGTTTGATTGCAGATGCGGCGCTCGCGATGAACATGGTATTAATTGTTGCAATCTTATCGTTGCTCGGAGCGACAATTACTTTGCCCGGCATTGCAGGTATGGTCCTCACAATGGGTATGGCTGTGGATGCAAATGTCTTGATTTTTGAGCGCATTCGAGAAGAGTTGCGCAATGGTATGGGAATACAGGCTAGCATTCATGCAGGCTATGATCGTGCTTTTATGACAATCGTTGATGCGAATGTGACGACTTTGATTGTTGCTATTGTGTTATTTAGTCTGGGTTCAGGAACTGTGAAAAATTTTGCTGTGACTTTGACAGTCGGTTTAATTACCTCAATGTTTACTGCGATTACAGGAACACGCGCGATTGTGAATGGATTGTATGGCGCGAAACCCGTGAAGAAAATTTCAATTGGAATATAAAAAAGTGGAATGCCCGCATGGAATTTTTTAAACAAAATACGAAAATTGATTTTATGGCGCAGCGTCGTTTTGCTGCGATTTTGTCGATTATATTATTTACCTTATCGCTTGTTTCCCTCGCTGTGAATGGATTGAATTGGGGGCTGGACTTTACCGGTGGTACGCAAATTCATATGACTTTTCCCGAAGAAGCTGATCTCAGTCAGGTTCGCGATACGCTTACGAAAGGTGGTTTTAAAGAAGCGACAGTCATTAGTTATGGTACGTCCAAAGATGTTCTGGTGAGTTTGCCATCCAATAAAGACAGTACCAGTGAATCGGCGAAAGATGCAATAACCCAATTGTTACCCGATGCCAAAATCCAGCAAATCGATATGATCGGGCCGCAAGTCGGCCAGGAATTGGCGACCAAAGGTGCTTTAGCGATTGTGATTGCGTTATTAGGTACGATGATTTATATCGCGTTCAGATTTGATTTTCGATTTTCAATGGGTTCGACTGTTGCGTTGATTCACGATCCTGTTTTGATTTTGGGAGTTTTTTCATTTTGGCATTTGGAATTTAATTTGATTGTATTGGCTGCAGTGTTGACAGTCATTGGTTATTCATTAAATGATACGATTGTTATTTTCGATCGGATTCGTGAGAATTTCCGAAAGTTACGTAAAGCGACGCCTGTTGAAGTGGTGAATCAGGCGACCAATCAAACATTATCTCGTACGATCATGACATCAGTGTTGACGTTGATTGTGGTGCTGGCATTGTACTTTTTGGGTGGAAGTATGCTGCATGGATTTGCCTTGGCGCTGATTATTGGAATTGTTGTCGGTACATATTCATCTATTTATGTTGCGGGTTCTTTGTCTTTGATGCTGGGTGTGAATCGGCAAAGTTTGTTGCCGCCGGCTAAAGAAGCGTTGGACGATCGACCTTGACCCGGATAAGATTAGTCAGTATTCGGTGACAGTCGCGCGGTTCTTTACTATTTTTATACCTCCTTCCCCTTTCCCCTTCCTCCAAGAAAAACACTTGGAGGAAGGGGGACGTTCTAATTTAGTACATCTGTATCGGAGCGTCCCCCTTCCTCTAAACGCGCTTTTCGTTTGGAGGAAGGGGAAAGGGGAAGGAGGTAAAAAAACAAAAAACTCAGTCGCTGGTTCTTTACTAAATCATTCGAATCATTACTTAATAATGATTCGATTTGGGAGCCGGAGAAGTTGCCTTGTTCACTGCTTTTTTTTCAGTTTCAGAAATATTTTTTTGAACATCGAGTAATTTCGTTCGCAGTGTGGAGCCAAAAAAAGACGGATCTTTTTCTAAAAATGCTTTGACAATTAGGTTTTGGCCATTTTCGTTATAAGGCTCATGATGTATGAAAGAAAGAATAAATTGGCGAGCGCGCTCAAATCCTTCCTTGTGTTTAGATTCTTTATCCTTATTTTTTTCCATATATTCATAAATAGCATTGATAAAACTGAGCGCGTAAGGGTCCTCATAATGAAATGTTAATACTTGTTCTTTTGTAAATTGATTAAAATCAAAATGAGCACCTTTTAATTTTGCGCCGAGCATATTAGCATTTTTAAAATCGGCACCTTGCAAGTATGCTCCATCAAATTCAGTGTTTATACAAGAAGCACCCGTAAAATTTGCCATTTCAAAATTGCCTTGATCTAATGTTGCGCCATCTAATCGACTTTCAGAAAAAAATGCTTCACGAAAATTGCTGCCATATAAATTGGCTTTCGTAAGATTAGCAGCCAGAAAAACAGCAGGAGATGCCTCACCCATCTCATGGCAGGAAGCTCCAAAGCAAAATGAAAGATTAGCTTCGCAGAGATCAGAAAATTCAAAATGCGTGTTTGATAAAATACTTCTTATAAAACTTGCTTCTTTTAATGTACATCGAGAATAGTTAAAAGATAAACATATCATGTCTTCAAATTTTGCATCTTGCAAATCTGATCCAGTAAAATGAATCGAGAAATCGGGAATATTTTTTCGGTACTTGCTCAATTCAAAAGCGACTGTTGTATGGGATTTAACTTCAATGGGCCCATTTAAAGAGGAAGCATCTAGTTTTCCAAAAATAATACCATCTAATTTTAAATGATTGAGTTTCACGGGCAATGAATGCTTTGATTTAATCGGGTAAATTGAAGTCCTATACCAATTAATATTTTTATATTCAGAAAGTTTTCTTAAGTCATGATTGACTTCCTGAATCATTTGACGAGTAGGAGGTGTAGATATCGATTTCTTCTCCATGACAGAATCATTTTTCGCTGGCTTATGCAGCCTGTGCTGCTGTTGATATGTCATATTGATAAAAGGCAATTTTTTAAGTTCTTCAAAAAAATTCCGTGTATTAATTTCTGTGGGATGCT
>DATIJV010000112.1:0-5355 GCA_035478255.1 Gammaproteobacteria bacterium | reverse complement strand
CTAAGCGCGCTTTTCGCTTGGAGGAAGGGGAAAGGGGAAGGAGGTATGAAATTATTAATACAAGCATCGCTGATTTTGTTCGGAATCGTCATATCATGGCAATTCCTCATCATGATCTTCCATTTACCTCCCTACATTTTACCTACCCCTCTCGCTGTTTTCCAAACAGGACTCGCCCGAATCTCTCTTATTTTAAATGAAACAAAAATTACTGTATTTGAAACCCTTGCTGGATTATTATTAGGAGTGATTTTTGGCTGCACTGCAGCATTATTAATGGCATCTTTCAAAACATTTAGTTTTTGGTTATTGCCTATTTTAATCGTAAGCCAGGCTATTCCTACTTTTGCCATTGCACCTTTGTTAGTCATCTGGTTCGGTTATGGAATGACATCAAAAATTGCGGCAACAATTATCATGATTTTTTTTCCTGTCAGCAGCAGTTTTTTTGATGGTTTAAGCCGCACAGACCAGAACTGGCTAGAATTAGCAAAAACAATGAATGCAAAAAAATGGCGTGTTTTTTGGTATATCCGCATACCGGCTGCTCTCCCCCATTTTGCTTCAGGTTTACGGGTCGCAACTGTCGCAGCACCCATTGGTGCCGTCATTGGTGAATGGGTTGGCGCAAGTCAGGGCTTAGGATTTTTAATGTTAAATGCGAATGCAAGAATGCAAATTGATTTAATGTTTGCGGGATTATTCATACTCATTCTTTTTTCGCTAATTTTGTATTTTACGGTAGATAATCTTTTAAAATTTTTTATTCCATGGCAAAATTTAAAATGAAAAAAACATATGTAATGGGTATATGTATTATATTCTGCAGCTTTTTGTTAAATTCAAATTTATACGCAGCAGAAAAATTAACTGTTTTGCTGGATTGGTTTCCCAATGCCGATCACGCTCCCTTATTTGTTGCAGAACAGCAAGGTTTTTTTAAAGAAGCCGGGCTTGATGTTGAATTAATCGGACCGGCTGACCCGGCTGACCCGCCCAAATTGGTTGCGGCTGGAAAAGCCGATATCGCCATTACGTATGAACCGCAATTACTCGAACAAATTGATGAAGGATTACCGCTTGTCCGCATTGCCACATTAATTGATAAACCTTTAAGTTGTTTAGTTGTTTTAAATAATAGTTCCATTCATTCTTTAAGTGATTTAAAAAATAAGCGCATTGGATATAGCACAAGTAACGTTACAGATGTTGTACTCAAGACCATGCTGGAAAAAAACGGCGTGCATTTGCAGGATGTGCAAACAGTCAATGTGCATTATGATTTAACTCAAGCTTTACTGTCTAAAAAAATTGAAGCTGTAACAGGAATGATGCGCACATTCGAAGTATTGCAATTAGAATTGGCAGGTCAGCCTGCACGTGTTTTTTTACCTGAAAAAAATGGCGTCCCTTCTTATGATGAATTGGTTTTAGTTATCAATAAAAAAAATATCACCGATAAAAGGTTTCCCAAATTTGTAACTGCATTGCAAAAAGGCGTGGATTACCTGGAAAAACACCCAGATAGTTCCTGGAAATTATTTGTAAAATCGCATCCTGAATTAAACGATACATTGAATCAACGCGCATGGTTTGCGACACTTCCATATTTTTCGCATCAGCCGGCTAAATTTAATGCGCAAGAATGGGAAACATTTGCAAAATTTATGAAAAAAAATGGGTTAATTAAAAACGCACATTCAGTTGCTGACTACGCAATCATTATCTAGTACACTGTAAAGTAAATTTTTAATACCTCCTTCCCCTTTCCCCTTCCTCCACAAAAAGCGTGTGGAGGAAGGGGGACGTTCTAATTTAGCGCATCTGTATCGGAGCGTCCCCCTTCCTCTAAACGCGCTTTTCGTTTGGAGGAAGGGGAAAGGGGAAGGAGGTAGTGTACTAGAGGTTAATATGCCCGCTATTTTATTAGTCATCGTTATTTTGATACTTGCCGTTACGATTGTTGTTTTATTCATGCGTCAGCAAAATAAACAACAGGATTTGCAAACTTTAAAGATTTTGCAAGATACGCTTTATCAGGGATTTCAAGAGACGCGCGTGCAAGTCAAAGAAGCATTAAGTGATTATTCGCTGGATGTAGGAAAACGCGTAGATCATTTGACGCAAACCACTGATTTACGTTTAAAAGAAATTAATCAGCAAGTTGAAAAACGTTTAGCAGAAGGTTTTGAAAAATCCACAGAAACGTTTACTGATGTGATTAAACGACTGGCTTTAATTGATGCGGCGCAGAAAAAAATTACTGAGCTTTCATCGAGTGTAATGAGTCTGCAAGAAATTTTGACGGATAAACGCTCACGCGGCGCATTTGGTGAAGTGCAATTGTCTGCATTGATTCGAAATGTTCTGCCGGAGCAGCATTTTTCAATACAGCATACATTAAGTAATGGCAAGCGTGCGGATTGTATTTTATTTCTGCCTGAACCGACTGGAAATATTGTGATTGATGCTAAATTTCCTTTAGAAAATTTTAAAATATTAATTGATTCTACTTCGTCAGACATTGAAAAAAAGAATGCTGAGGCGCAATTTAAAATTGATATCAGGAAACATATTCAAGATATTGCAGAGAAATATATTATTGCGGATGAAACGAGCGATGGCGCGATTATGTTTATTCCGGCAGAAGCCGTGTTTGCTGAGATCCATGCGCGCTATTTTGATTTGGTAGAAATAGCGCATCGGGCGAAAGTCTGGATTGTATCACCCACTACCCTCATGGCTATTTTAACCACTGCACGAGCTGTTTTAAAAGATGCGGCAACACGAAAACAGCTTCATATTATTCAGAAACATTTGAATTTGTTAGCGAATGATTTTGAACGGTTTCAAAAACGTATGGATAATCTTCTACGGCATATTGAGCAAGCGCATTCTGATGTGACGGATGTTCATACATCGGCGAAAAAAATCACCCAGCGTTTTGGGCATATTGAAAAAGTTGAACTGGAACAACCTCTTTTATTAAAATCACTGGAATAAAACTATTTGGCATTTTGTATATTTTTAGTATAATGACAATAAATTAAAAGCTTGATTTATTAAGGAGAGACCGTAATGAAGAAAGCAGGCTTCGCGATTTTGGCATTATTCATCAGTTTTAGCGTAAACGCAGCGAATTCCACAGATCTCAATTCCGCTATCGAAAAGAGCATTGAAAAACAGACAAACAATACGCCGAATCCTGGCATTGTTTATGGTGGGAAAGATATTTCACGTTCGATTGTTGCGGCAGCACATGAGTCTACCTGGACAAAACAGTCTGTTTTGATTGGGTAAAGTGGGTCTTGGCTACTATTGCCCACTCTGCTACTACACTGTAAAGTTAATTTTTTATATTTTTTTACCTCCTTCCCCTATCCCCTTCCTCCACAAAAAACGTGTGGAGGAAGGGGGACGCTCCGATACAGATGTGCTAAATTAGAACCTCCCCCTTCCTCCACACGTTTTTTGTGGAGTTCGGTGCAAGGGGGAGGAGGTAAAAAAGAACTGCGAGTTTTATATTTCCTATTCGATGAAGGTTATGAATGTAAGGTGGGCCTGGCTGCAAGCACGCCCTTTGCCCACCCTACCTTACTAATCAAACTCATCTGTCAACAGACCTAATATAAACGGTAACTTTCTATCTTGAACTTGATCCTGATGATTTTCTTCTATTTCTATTTTGATTTGCTACTATTTCGATCGGTGGCGAGTTCATTAGCGCGTTGTGGACTTCCAATAATCGACTAACTAATGAGTTAGGATCAGATTTTTTAGAAGCAGAAAAAAATTTACTCGCCCCTTCTCCTGACAATTTACCTTTTCTAAGAAATTTTAACAATGGTTTCTGATCACCCTTAATTAACGATAAAATAAGATCGTCAGCACGTTTAAGCCCAAGTGAATGTTCCCCTTTTTTACTTTCATTATCCTTTTTGTACTGATAAATAACACTGAGGTAAGCTGGTGTTTTGGGGTTTTCTCGATAATCAAACAACATAATTTGCACAGGTGAAAATTGATTTAGCGTGCATTTAGCACCTGTTAAAATTGCACCATGCATTTCAGCATTATCAAATTTGGCACCCAATAGATCTGCATCGTTAAAAGAAACATTATCAAGCTTTGCTTCAGTAAAATCAGCACCTACACATTTAGCGCCTGAAAAATTGCTCGAAGATAAAATCTTTCTGCTGAAATCTCTGTTACTCAAATCCACCTCACAACCAAGATGACGAAGAAGAGTAAGCTCGGCCACATTCTTAGCAGGAACAAGAGAAAAATTGCTTCTACTTAAGTCATTAGGATCTTTTTGCTCAGATTTTTTTTCATCATGATGTGCAGCTACTAAAGGAGCGTTCCGCGCACTTTCTTGGTGGACTTTCACTTCTTCCTGAGGAGGAGTATGTATAGCAACAGGTTGTTGCAATACTGCAGAACGCTCATCTGAAGCTCTTTTCAAATCCAATTCTCGAGTGCGCTCATTTAATCTTTCTCTCAAGGCCAATAATCTTGGACTCTCGCCGCAATCAGCGAGGCAAGTCTTATATGTTGCCTCGGCTTCGTCTAATAATGTCCATGCAAATGTACGATCCGAATCGGCATACCAGCCGATTGTTATTATTTTCTGGTCTATCTCATGCATGCTTTTTAAAATTCCAGAAAAAAAATCATGCAGGGATTGAATTATGCGCTGGTTCCTTTCCAAACGTTTCATTGCTTCATCTATAGCGTCTGGAGTATATTTCATACATTCATTTATAATTGTGTTGGCTTTACCTAAAGCTAAAGCTCGAGGTTTGACGTCGACTTCACCAGTTGATCCATCTGATACCGCTATGTGAGCTGGAACGTTATCAAGCTGGGTTGCATGGTAGTGAAAGTTTTCTAATAATTTTTTGTCAGCTTTTATCTGATCAAGGTAAGGTTCTTGGATTTTCGTTCTAAAGTATTTTTTTGCAGCTTCTTCGGTAAACAAATTCGCTTCTCTGGCCACTGCTTCATCAAAAGCACTTTTTACAGAATTTTCTAGTTTTCCCTCCTTCTCCTCGCCTGTCCTCAATAAAGTAATATTAACCTTCTCTATTAAAGGTGTTAGAGTCTCTGAAAGCTTCCGGCGTTCCTCCAGAATTTCACCACTAGATCTAGTAGATGCCATAACCTTATCCTCGTAATATTGACTTTATTCCCTTCAGTATACTCTATAATTCCTTAAAAAAAGCTTATCATTTAACCTATATCTATCATTTAGGTTAATTTCTATTACAATTCTAAGGCTTGAATTCGACTGTTGTAAGCATTCGGTGAAAATTTTTTTGTCATGCCAGCATGCTTTTAGCTGGCATCCAGCGC
>DATIJV010000111.1:0-7646 GCA_035478255.1 Gammaproteobacteria bacterium | reverse complement strand
GAAGGGGGACGCTCTAATTAAGCGCATCTGTATCGGAGCGTCCCCCTTCCTCTAAACGCGCTTTTCGTTTGGAGGAAGGGGAAAGGGGAAGGAGGTAAAAAAACAAAAAATACGAATTTTACACTTCTCACCGAATACTTACTCCAAAATAACGCAAGTGTGAGTATAATAGCAAGGTATAGATTAATTTTGATGAATCGCATAAAAAATTCTTTCAGCCAGCCCGCGGCTTATCCCTGGAACTTTAGACAAGTCTTCTAAACTTGCACGGTTTAGCGCCTGAATTCCGCCAAAATATTGTAATAATTCTCGACGACGTTTGGCACCTATTCCCGGTATCAACTCAATTGTAGAAGTCACGCGTTTTTTATCACGCCGTGAGCGATGCCCTGTGATGGCAAAACGATGCGCTTCATCACGAATTTGCTGAATCAAATGCAGTGCCAAAGAATCTGGAGAAAGATGAATGGCTGTACCGTCGGTAAAATACAATGTTTCAAAACCTGGTTTACGCGTCACGCCTTTTGCGACCCCAATCAAAAAAATAGTATCGATTCCTAATTCTGCCAGCACGCGTTTTGCTGCATTGAGTTGCGGTTTTCCGCCATCAATTAATAAAATATCAGGAAGCATAGCGTCTTCAGATTGCAAACGTTTATAACGGCGAGTCAACGCTTGCCGCATTGCAGCAACATCATCTCCCGGCGTAATATCAGAAATATTAAAACGTCGATAATGACTCTTGACAGGCCCTTCGCGATTAAACACTACGCACGATCCAACCGTCGCTTCTCCCATGCTATGACTGATATCGAAACATTCAATCCCAATAGGTTTTTTGTAGAGGTGCAGTAAATTCTGTAACGCATCAAAACGTTCATGAGCATTGGCTTTATTGAGCAGCTGACTGGTAACAGATTGTTGTGCGCTATTGGTTGCCATATCCAGCCATTTTTTTCTTTCTCCGCGAACATTACTTAAAAAAATCACTTTGCGTCCCGCCTGTTCGCGTAACACACTCGCCAGCCAATCTTGTTCAGGCAATTGTGTTTCTAAAATAATTTCTTTGGGAATATCTTCGACGCCATGATTTACACTTAAATAGTGCTGCGTGATAAAAGAAGTTAAAATTTCTTCTCGAGATGAAATGATCGACACATTAGGAAAATACGCCTTGCTTCCTAAAATTCTACCGCCGCGAATAATTAACAAATGAATGCAAACTAAACCTGCAGTGATAGCCAAACCAATAATATCCGCATCGCCTTGCTCAGAACTGACATATTGTTTCGTTTGAATTTCGCGTAATCTTGCAATTTGATCGCGTATTTCAGCGGCTTTTTCAAATTTTAAATTTTTTGAAGCATCTTCCATTTGTTTTGTTAATTCAGTGACAACCTGATCATTTTTTCCTTGCAGAAAAAGAATAGCATATCGAACATCCTGATTATATTCTTCAGGAGTCACAAGCCGGACACAAGGCCCTCTGCATCGTCCAATTTGAAATTGCATACAAGGCCGTTTTCGTGCTGCAAAAAAACTGTTGCTGCAGTTACGAATTTTAAATAATTTTTCAATTAGATTAATTGTTTCACGAACTGCTTTGGCATGTGGAAACGGCCCAAAAAAAATGCCGCCGCGTTTTTTATTTCCGCGATAAAAATCGATCCGCGGATAGGGAACATCGTCGGTAATTAAAATATAAGGGTAACTTTTATCATCGCGGAATAAAACATTGTAATGCGGCCGGTGTTTTTTAATTAAATTGCATTCTAACAATAAAGCTTCGTTTTCAGTATGGGTGACAGTGATGTCAATATTGACAACATGCTGCAATAAAGCATGGGTTTTTACATCAAGTCGTTTTTTTGTGACAAAATAACTGCTAAGACGCTTTTTTAAATCTCGCGCTTTGCCGATATATAAAATCTGGCCTTTTTCGTCTAGCATTTGATAGACGCCAGGCTGGTGGGTGAGATTGCCGAGAAAAGATTTTATGTTTTGCAAAATCAGGGTTCTTCCGCCGACGATTTGTGGCCTTCGATTACGCCCAAACGAATGGCCAGCAAGGTCAATTCTACATCGCTGTTAATTCCCAATTTTTCAAAGATGCGATAACGATAACTGTTGACTGTCTTCGGGCTTAAACATAATTTATCTGAAATTTCCTGCACTTTTTGCCCGCTTGTAATCATTAACATAATTTGCAACTCCCGCTCAGATAAAATATCTAACGGAGATTCTTCATTTTTAGCGAATCGTTTTAAGGCAAGTTGCTGCGCTATTTCCGTGCTAATATAACGTTGTCCTGCGTGGATCGTGCGAATTGCTCGAATCATTTCTTCAGGATCACAGCCTTTAGTAATATAGCCCGCAGCACCTGCTTGTAAAAGTCGGGAAGGATAAGGTTCATCATCGCAAACAGTGAGAGCCAGTACTTTAAGATCAGGATTATGACGAATCATTTTTCGAGTTGCCTCTAACCCGCCAATACCTGGCATTTGCACATCCATTAATACGACATCAGGGAGCAATTCTTTGGCTAAGCGAATAGCTTCTTCGCCCGTGGGCACTTCGCCAATCACTTTGATACCAGTAATATCCTGCAGCAAACGCTTGATACCGATACGCACAAGTTCATGATCATCAACCAATAAAACTTTAATCAACTCTTATACCTCAGATTGAATTAAATTTGGCGGAGAGAGAGGGATTCGAACCCCCGGAGCCCGAAAGGACTCAACGGTTTTCAAGACCGCCGCTTTCAACCACTCAGCCATCTCTCCCGTTGGAATTATTATTTTTGCAAGCAAGTCTGTAATCTTACCGCTATTTAGATAACTGATTCAACAAAAAAATGATTAGCGAGAGGTATATCCCGGAAAACTTACCAATGCCGCCGTTTGTGCTATACTAATGGATAGATTTTTAACTGCTTTGGAGAGCGAAAATGGGTATGAATGAAACGGTTGTACGAAGAGACGGGTCGATTTTAAGTACGCATTCTGTATTACGAAATACGTATTTATTATTAAGTTTAACATTATTATTTAGTGCAGCGATGGCAGGATTGGCAATGGCGAACCAGGCGGGTTTTGGCTCATCCATTGTTGCATTTATCGTGGGATTCATTTTACTTTTTGCAACCACTGCTTTGCGTAATAGCGTTTGGGGAATTCTCGCTGTCTTTGCATTTACGGGTTGTATGGGTTATTCAATGGGGCCTATGTTAAATCAGTTTATTCGCGGATATACCAATGGCGGGCAATTGATATTGACTGCGTTGGGCGGAACGGGTCTCACCTTCTTTTTAGGTTCGGCGTATATTCTGGTTACAAAAAAAGAATTAAGCAGCTGGGGTAAGTTTCTGATGATTGGTTTGGTGATTTGCGTTATTGCGTCACTAGCCAATATTTTTCTAAAAATGCCGGCAATGCAATTAGCGATTTCAACGTTGGTGACATTTATTTCTGCGGCTTTAATAATGTATGACACGAGTCGTATTATTCATAATGGCGAAACAAATTATATCATGGCGACGATTAGTCTTTTTCTGGATATTTTAATGTTGTTCCAGAATTTGTTGATGTTACTAGGTGCGTTGAGTGGAAATAGCCGGAATTAGTACACTGTCTGCCACACTTTTTTTACCTCCTTCCCCTTTCCCCTTCCTCCAAGCGAAAAGCACGCTTAGAGGAAGGGGGACGCTTCGATACAGATGCGCTTAATTAGAACGTCCCCCTTCCTCCACATGCTTTTTGTGGAGGAAGGGGAAAGGGGAAGGAGGTATTAAAAATCAGTGACGCCTACTTCCAACCACAAACACTTCCCATTCTCCCGCATTTTCTGCAGCTTTTCTTCGTGCACAGCCATTTCATCATCTGTCGCAGCAAGCACAATTAAATTTTTCGCCTGCGCCGATAAAATCTTCATTTCAATTGCTTCTTCTGGACGTGTCTCGCCCAATTTCGTATCGCCAAACAAACTTCCCTGCCCGCCCGTCATGGCTAGATAAACTTGCGCTAACAAATGCGCATCCATCAGCGCGCCATGCAAATCCCGCTGCGAATTATCTACATTATAACGCTTACACAACGCATCCAAGCTATTACGCTGTCCAACATGCAATTGTCTCGCCATGAGCAATGTATCTATGGTCCGACAATAATCCGTTAACGGTTTCCATTTTTTTCGAGTTAATCCCAATTCATAATTGATAAAACCTGTATCAAATGGCGCATTATGAATAATCAACTCAGCTCCAGAAATAAATTCCATGAACTCATCCGCAATTTCTGCAAACCGAGGTTTCGTTTGCAGAAAATCCTGCGTAATTCCATGCACATTCAACGCACCTTCGTCAATTTCCCGCTCTGGATTAATATATTGATGAAAACGTTTTCCTGAAAATTTTCGATTCATTAATTCAATGCAGCCAATTTCCACAATGCGGTGCCCTTCTTCAATAGAAAGTCCGGTTGTTTCTGTATCCAATACAATTTGCCGCATATTTAACCTCAATTATGACTGAATCAATTCATCAATTGCCTGGTTTGCAAGAGCATCTGCTTTTTCATTTTCAGGATGACCATTATGCGCTTTTACCCAATGCCATGTGACGGTATGCTGACTTGCACTCGCATCCAATTCTTTCCATAAATCAGCATTTTTAACGGGTTTATTATCCGCTTTTTTCCAATGACGTTTTTTCCATCCCGTCAACCATTGCGTAATACCTTTTTGCAAATATTGCGAATCTGTATGAAGTTCCACTCTACAGGATTCTTTCAATAATTTTAAACCCTGGATGGCAGCCATCAATTCCATTCGATTATTCGTAGTATCCCACTCACCGCCAAAACAGATTTTTTCATGTGAACCATAGCGCAGCAATACTCCCCAGCCGCCAGGGCCAGGATTACCGCGACAAGCACCATCGGTAAACATAATAACGTGTTTCATTATTTAAAATCTTCTCATTGAAGGTTTAGGAATACTGACACGAATATTGGAAAAAGTCTGTTGCAAGCGTAAACGTATAGGCGTCAGCGAAGTGATTTTTGCTTTAGCAATCAAAATATAAATACCGCCCGTCGGACGCAAAAAAACCCGCCCAATGCCATCAAACAATTTTAAAAAAAGAGAAGGCCCGCATGACGGCGGTTTATGCCAGATAAAATCGTGTTTCACGAGTTCAAAATCCGCGAGATTCAACCATTTTTTTACCGTAGCAGATTGGATAAAATTATTATTCCAGGGCGATTTTTTATTTCGAGTCAGCGTTTTTTTTAATCCCCAAAAACTCAAAGGATTAAAACCTGCAATAATAATATGACCTTCGGGTTTGACTATTCGACAAGCTTCTGCCAACAATTGCCGCGGATTATCCGTATATTCCAAACTGTGCGGCAACATTACCAGATCCACACTGCCTGAAGCAAGCGGTAATTCGTCAAAATCCCCTTCGATTGTCTTGATATTTCGAGTTTTATCTGTCAGCGGAGTAAGCATAACCTGATGCGCAGTGACACTGGCTTTTAACAATTCATTTTGCTCTGGAACACCCACCAGCACAGCATGCTTACCATAATAAGCTGCCAGAGATTTTATTAAAAAATTTTTTTCAGCTTCAAGAACATGTCGCCCCAAAGCTTGTGATAACCATTGGTTCCATTGTTGGGCAGCTCTATATATTTTGACCAAGGCGCTCTTTCCTTGCTAAGCTTAGCGTTTTACCACTATACAATAAAAAATAATCGACAGGAAAGAGATGGGCCGAAAATAATGAAAGCATTCTTGCGAAAGTTGACAGGATTATGCTGTTTGACAGCAAGCAGTATTATTTTAGCCAATCCCAATCAGGAAGGCATCCAGATTTATCAAAAAAATCTTCATTTATCGCTTGAACGCAAACGAAGCCTTGCCAACGATATTGATCGTTACCATACTGCAGGCAATATTTGGGATTTATTGCGAAAACAATTTTCGTTGCCGCATTATGAAAATAATCCCATCGTCCAAAATAAAATTGCCTGGTTTCTCAATCATCCTGATTATTTACTGCATTCCATGACACGCGCAGCACCTTATTTATATTTTATTCTGCAGCAAGTTAAAAAAAGACATTTGCCAGTCGAGTTAGTCTTGCTGCCCATTATTGAAAGTGCTTACAATCCATTTGCACTTAACCTGTCATCGGGTGCCGCGGGTATGTGGCAAATGATGCCGGCAACTGCATCGGGTTATGGAATCAGGCAAAATGGTTGGTACGATGGCCGCCGGGATGCGGTTGCATCCACTGAAGCTGCATTAAATCATTTAGCTTATTTGCAAAGTTTTTTTGAAGGAAACTGGTTACTTGCCATTGCAGCCTATGACACTGGTGAAGGAAATGTTTTAGCAGCAATTCGCAGAAACATTAATAGTGGTGAAAATACAGATTTCTGGTCGCTGCCAGTTGCGCAAGAAACACGTGATTATGTCCCACAGTTACTCGCTCTTGCGATCATTATCAGTCATCCAGAAGCTTATCCTATCGCATATCCTTCCGTTCCCAATGCACCTTATCTTGCTGAAGTTGATGTAGGCACTCAGATTGATTTAAAAGAAGCAGCGTCTTTGGCAGGATTAAGTTTAAAAGAATTAAAACAATTAAATTCAGGTTATAGTCATACGATCACCGATCCGAATGGTCCTTTTAATTTAGTATTACCGATCGAAAACGTCGAACAATTTACAGAAAATTTAGCGAGTTCATCTTTTTATGAACGCGCCAACTCTATAAGCGTTGCAAAACAATCCAGTCATTTTTCAAAAAAAATTCATCAAGCGAGCTCAAAAATATTGGCTCGCAATAAATCTCACTATCAAAAAAATACGGGCGCTACTTTTTCACAATTGCCTATACAATCTCTGGATGATGCGAAAAATAATGATACGACTATTGCTGAAGCTGTAACGAATGCTTTAGATCATTCTTCATCTGAACGTTATGTGATGCAGCCTGGCGATACGTTATATATGGTACGCGAAGGCGATGATTTAAATAAAATTGCAAAACATTTTAATATGGATGTCAAAACATTATTACTTGTCAATCAGGTTGAAAATTTGAATTCTCTTCAAGCGGGACAATCGATTATTGTTCCGACCCATAAACAGGATCCAAATGATTCTGAGCAATATGCACTGACGCCAGGTGATACGGTTTATATAGTACGTCCAGGAGATACGATTGAAACCATTGCTAAAAAGTTTCATACGACAGCAGCAGCTGTCAGACTGGTTAATTTATTGGGAACGAACCAGCTTGAAGCGGGTGATCAATTGGTAATTCCGACGCATGTTTAGATTTCATCATCCTTGCGTCATCCCGCGACGCTTTTCAAGCGGGACCCAGCGCCTTTCTTTGTAATAGCTCGCCCCCCTTGTTGTCATCGAAGGGGACGTTCTAATTTAGCACATCTGTATCGGAGCGTCCCCCTTCCTCTAAACGCGCTTTTCGTTTGGAGGAAGGGGATAGGGCATAGGCATCAAGCTAAGGAATTTAGCCACCTTTCCAGCCCACGATTGGCGCGGGCTGTAAGGTAATAAGCAGTAAAAAAGACCAAAAAATTTTTCGTTACTTTTTTAGTAATAGCTCAGCC
>DATIJV010000110.1:0-6215 GCA_035478255.1 Gammaproteobacteria bacterium | reverse complement strand
AACACATCGTTTTTCATGTGAAATATCCGTATAATTTAGGGCGTTATACTTTAGAGGATTTTCAGCTTATGCCGCAAACAATTGGCCCGGTTATCTTAGACTTGATGGGTCTTGAGATAACACCAGAGGAACGGGAATTATTACAGCATCCCCTCGCGGGCGGTGTTATTTTGTTTGCTCGAAATTATGAGTCTCCCTCGCAAATCAGCCAATTATGCTCAACTATTCGTGAAATAACCCCTTTTATTTTGATTGCGGTAGATCAGGAAGGAGGGCGCGTGCAGCGGTTTAAAGAGGGATTAATCACTTTGCCCAGCATGAGAGAAATTGGTGAAGTTTATCAGGATTCTCACGAAAAAGGTTTACGCTTTGCTTATTCCTCTGGCTGGTTAATGGCTGCAGAATTGCTGGCATTAGGTGTCGATTTAAGCTTTGCGCCCGTGCTTGATTTGGACAAAGGCTGGAATACTGTGATAGGAGACCGTAGTTTTGCTGCCTCTCCTGCGGCTGTTATGGCACTGGGAGAAGCAGTCATTCAAGGTATGCATGCTGCCGGTATGGCTGCAACAGGTAAACACTTTCCAGGCCATGGTTCTGTGAAATCAGATTCTCACCTTGAATTACCAGTCGATTTGCGCCAATTTACTGAAATTTTTCAGCAAGACATGCAGCCTTTTAGTCAAATGATCTCTGCAGGTATCGATGCCTTGATGCCCGCACATATTTTATTTTCTGAAGTAGATGACAAACCCGTAGGTTTTTCTCGATACTGGCTGCAAGAAATCTTACGCAAAAAATTAAATTTTTCAGGAATTATTTTTAGTGATGATTTGAATATGGCAGGTGCGGAATTTGCAGGAAATTATTTTTCGCGTGCAGAAGCTGCATTAGCGGCAGGATGCGATATGATATTAATTTGCAACAATAGGCCGGGCGCAATTGAAATAATGGATCATCTATCAGAAAAATATCGATTATCTTTTGATAAATTTAAACGATTAAAAGGCAAGTTTTCTTACGATTTAAACACATTGCATGCTTCAAGCGCATGGAAAAATAATTTTAATCAATACAGGAAAGTTTATGGTAACCAATAAAATAAAAAATATTTTAGAAAAAGCAGAATGTCTTTACGATTTTTCCGAACTTGAAAAAGCTTTGGATAGAATGGCAAATGAGATTACGGAAAAATTAGAAAATGAAAATCCTTTGGTGATCTGTGTGATGATTGGAGCATTGATTCCTGCAGGACATCTTTTAACACGTCTGCATTTTCCGCTCGAAGTTGATTATATTCATGCTACACGTTATCGCGGAGCTGTTCGCGGCGGTGATTTACACTGGCTGGTCGAGCCGCGAAAACCACTCAAAGACCGCACGGTGCTTGTGATTGATGATATTATGGATGGCGGCTTAACCTTGGCTGCCATTATGGATTATTGTAATCAAATGGGTGCAAAAGCAGTGCATACCTGTGTGATGGTAAATAAAATTCGCAAGCGGGAAGAAGGCGTAAATTTTGAACCTGATTTTATTGGAGTCAGCACAGAAGACCGATTTTTAATTGGTTTTGGTTTGGATTATGAAGAATATTTGCGTAATGCGCCTGGAATTTATGCTGTGGCGGACGAGCATCAGTAAGAGGCAATAAAGAGGAAAATTTATGATGGGATGGATTTGGATTTTAGCGTTTGCTGCGTTATTTTGCATGCTGACTTATAATCGTGCCAGATTAAATATTTGGACGATAGCTCTCGTTATTTTTTTAATTTTCCTGACACGATTCAGTCATGTTTCTGCGCTTGGATTACTCGCTGCCTGGATAATTTCGCTTGCGATTTTTCTTCCTCTGCATATAACTTCCTGGCGCTATAAATTAATCAGCAAACCGGGTTTAAATTTTTATCGTAAAGTCATGCCGGCCATGTCGCGCACTGAACGCGAAGCGTTGGCAGCAGGAACAGTGGGTTGGGAAGGCGATTTATTTTGCGGGAACCCACGCTGGAATAAATTACTCAGTTATCCCAAGCCAACCCTTTCAGAAGAAGAAAAAGCATTTCTGGACGGGCCCGTTGAAGTGCTTTGCAGCATGATTGATGATTGGGACATCACGCATAACCGCGCTGATTTGCCGCCTGAAATGTGGAATTATTTAAAAGAGCAGGGTTTTTTTGCGTTAATCATTACAAAAGAATATGGCGGAAAAGAATTTTCGGCCTATGCGCATTCGCAAATTTTAACAAAAGTGTATGGAAAAAGCGGTTCAGTCGCATCCACTATTTCTGTACCCAACTCACTGGGCCCTGCCGAATTATTAATGCATTACGGGACGATCGAACAGAAAAATTATTATTTACCTCGGTTGGCGCGCGGCGAAGAAATTCCCTGCTTTGCCTTGACTGGCCCTGAAGCGGGTTCTGATGCCGGTGCGATGTCGGATAATGGGATAGTTTGCTTAGGCGATTATCATGGCGAAAAAGTATTGGGAATACGCCTTAATTTTAACAAACGATATATCACGCTTGCACCAGTTGCAACAGTGATTGGTTTAGCCTTTAAGTTGTATGACCCTGATCATCTCTTGGGGAATAAAAAAGATTTAGGAATTACCTGTGCTTTGATTCCGCGAAATACAGAGGGCATCCAAATTGGACGGCGTCATTTTCCAGTGAATGTTGTTTTTCAAAACGGCCCGATTTATGGCGAAGATGTTTTTATTCCAGTTGAGTGGATTATTGGCGGCCCCAAGATGGCGGGGCAGGGTTGGCGTATGTTGATGGAGTGTCTGGCTGCAGGCAGGGCAATTTCATTACCCGCTAGCGGTATTGGCGGAGCGAAAATCTTAATGTATACCACAGGTGCTTATGCCCGTGTCAGGCGTCAATTTAATGTATACATTGGGAAATTCGAGGGCATTGAAGAGCCATTAGCGCGGATGGCAGGATTGACCTATACCATGGATGCAGCGCGGTCTTTTACTGCAGCCATCATCGATACGGGAGAAAAACCGGCTATTGCTTCTGCGATTACTAAATATCATGTGACAGAGATGGGGCGTACCGTGACCAATGATTCCATGGATATTCACGGCGGCAAAGGAATTTGCTTAGGGCCTAAAAACTATGTTGGGCGGATCTATGAATCTGTTCCCATCGCAATTACGGTTGAAGGCGCAAATATTTTAACCCGCAATTTAATTATATTCGGTCAGGGTGCCATGCGCTGTCATCCTTATGTTTTTAGAGAATTTGAAGCCGCACGCAATAAGGACCAGACTGAAAGTTTGCGCGAATTCGATAAAGCATTAATGGGACATATCAATTTTACTTTGAGTAATCTGGTCCGAAGTTTCGTCTTAGGTTTGACAAGCGGTAGGATTGTCATGGCACCAACCGGCAAAACAAAGCGATACTTTCAGCAAGCCACGCGGTTTAGCGCTGCTTTTGCGTTGATGGCAGATATTTCTCTGCTTGTTCTGGGTGGAACATTAAAAAGAAAAGAATCAATTTCTGCGCGATTGGGTGATATTTTAAGTGAATTATATTTATTATCCGCCATATTAAAACATTATCATGATCAAGGTAAAAATGGCGATGACTTACCGATTGTCCGTTACGCAGGGCTGACTTGTCTTTACAACATTCAGCAAAAATTCGATGAATTATTAAAAAATTTTCCTAACCGCTGGTTGAAAGGTATATTGCGGTTCCTGATTTTTCCATTGGGTAAACATTTTTCTAAACCCTCTGATAAATTGCTTCATAAAGTCGCGCAGCTTATGATGGATCAAACACCGTCTCGTTATCGACTGACAGAAGGTGCGTTTGTGAGTGCGGTTCCAGGCAATATGCCGGCCTTATTAGAGGATGCTTTAATGAAGGCTATTGCTGCTGAACCGATTGAAAAAATCTTGAAAACAGCAATGAGTGAAGGATTGCTGGAGAATGGTAGTATGGCGATATTGGCTAAACAGGCATTTGCCAAACAAATTATTAATCAGGATCATTTAGATATTATTTTGCAAGCTGAAGAAGCGCGTCAAATAGTAATCGCAGTGGATGATTTTGCTAAAGAAGATTTAGGGCGGGTAGTTCAGCATGCAACAGCAAATAAAGAATCAACCCATCGGTAAGAGTTTGTTTTTTTCATTATTAATTTTAACAGCTTTTTTAATTTTAGCTGAAATCAGTTTTTTAATTGAATGCAGCGGAATATATTTAAGCGGCTTTAAATTAATTGCCAATCATCTGGGAATTCCCCGCGCCGTTGTTCCCGGAATCCTTTATTTTGTTGGTGTGGAATTATTAATTCATTTATTTTTTACTTTTTTTGTTTGGATAACTGCTGTATTTTTTGCAAAAGTATTTAATTTTTCTGAACAGGCAACTGAGCGTTTTGGTATCAAATTGTGGATTGTTTCATTACTCACTGTGTTATTTGCAAATCGCGTTTTTTTTCCCAATTCAAAATTTTCCAGTTTGCTGTTAAGTGTATTGAGTTTGAAAATATCTGGAATTCTATTCGCACTTTTAAGTCTATTGATGATGTCAATTTTTTTATTGGCATTATTTGGATTAGTTTTGAGTATTTTTCATCAACTCAAAAATAAAAAAATGTTAGCGGGAGCGGCTGCGTTAGTTTCTCTATGCGCGTTTATGTTTTATTTTGAAGTATTTTTTCATGCTAAAAACCCTGTTATTGATGCAGCAACGGCTAAAAAACCTAATATTATTATTATTGGGATAGATTCTGTCAGGCCTGATTTTTTAGGTTTTTTTGGATATGCAAAAAAAACACCTCATATTGATGATTTTTTAAATCATGCTGCGGTTTTTTCTGATGCGCTAACGCCTTTAGCACGTACTTATCCTTCCTGGGTCAGTATTTTGACTGGGATATATCCTAAATTAAATTCTATACGTACCAATCTTGCGGACCAAAGCCATTTAGATTTAAGTGAAACATTGCCTGCAATATTGCGTGAGGACGGTTATCAAACTATTTTTGCAACTGATGACACACGGTTCAGTAATATTGATCAACGATATGGATTTGATAAAGTCATGAGTCCTCCTATTGGATTTAATGATTTTTTGCTCGGGACAATCAATGATTTTCCTTTGTCGAATTTTTTAATCAATACATGGATAGGTAAATATTTATTTCCGTATAGTTATGCTAACCGCGGAGTTTTTGTCACGTATAATCCGAATAGTTTTTTAAAACTCTTACAGCCGGTATTATCAGAATCTCGAATCAAACCTACACTGTTGATTACACATTTTTGTTTGCCGCACTATCCTTATGCCTGGGCAAGATTGCCTCTCAAACAAGTGAGTATTTCGCATTATCACGCGTCACTTGCGCGTGTCGATAAACAATTTTACGATTTTATGGCTATGCTGAAGCAAAATAATTTTTTAGAGCACAGTATTGTTATATTGCTGTCAGATCATGGAGAAGCGGTGGAAATTCAGGGCGATCGTATTACAGATCCTGATTTATATATTTCTTCACATGATAAAAAACCTATCCCGCGTTTTTACCCGCCGAGTATGGCGAAAGAAAAAGTGAATATGTCGGGCGGGCATGGAACAGATGTTTTAGGATTACCGCAATATCACACGGTTTTGGCTTTTAGAACATTTGGTACGATGCCGAATCAAATAAAAATTATTCCAGGGTTTGTGTCCGTCATGGATGTTAAACCGACTATATTGAAATTTTTAAACCTACCGATTGGGCGCAGCAGTGGAGATTTTTTGCAGGATTATGTGTTTGGTTTTAAAAATATTGTAGATATAAAAGAAGATTTTTTTGTAGAGAGTGATTTTTCTCCTGAGGCGATCAGGACAATTCATCCAGAAGAGCGAAAAGTATTGTTTGAAGGAATTGATTATTATCGTATTGAGCCTAAGACAACGCGTATTGTGGTAAAAGACAGCATGTGGCGGTTGATTCTTGCCAGTAAACAATATGCTGATTATTACGATTCTTGGGTCCTTGCATTATATCCGCAAAAAAATAAAATGATGGTTCCTGTTTTAGTGGATCTGAAGACAGGAAAGTGGACGATGGATTTAGAAAGTGAATTCGCAAAACAATCACCCGCGCGCCATATGTTGACTGCAATGAGAGTTTTCTTTGGGGATGATTTGACTCCTGTTTTTTATGAGAATTGATGGTTAAGTGTATGATTAATAATGAATTTTTTT
>DATIJV010000109.1:0-14195 GCA_035478255.1 Gammaproteobacteria bacterium | reverse complement strand
GGGGGACGCTCCGATATAGATGCGCTAAATTAGAACGTCCCCCTTCCTCCACACGCTTTTTGTGGAGGAAGGGGAAAGGGGAAGGAGGTAATTAATATGACAGAGCTGTTAAAATTTAGATTAGAGCATAGTCATCTTCATATAACTCATCAACTTCTGCAATGGAAGACTCCCCAGATACCGCATCAGACTTTTTCTTTTTTTCCTGATATGTAACATATAATCTCGCAAGCGTTGATCCAGCTAACAACACACCGCCTGTTAGCGCAAGCACCCAAACACTCTCTCCCGCAGCACAAACAGCAGCTAATCCTAATCCAACAGCAAGGCATGAAAGTATACTAATAATAAATTTTTTACGCGCTTGATTACGCGCTTGACTCAATTGATGAAGTGAAACAACAATATTTGTTTTTTGCAAACTTAAACTGGCAAGATATGGATGGCTATAAAATTTTTCCAAAATATCTTGATGCAATCCTGGATGCTGCAAAATCATCTCATTTCGATCCAGACACAATTCAGTGATCTCATAAAACAATTTTTCATCAGATGAATTTTTTTGAGAAACATTCACAAGCTCTTCGCGCGTTTTATCAATAACCTGCTGAATTATTTTTATTTCCGACTCTCTTTCTGTCAATTGCGCTGCTTTAAGATAATCTGAAATAATAATTTCTTTTATCTGAATTATCTCACTTTCAAGAGTTTTAATTTTATGTTTTGATTTTTTAGTTTGTTTTTTTGCCTGATACAATACATAACCGTCTCGATATAAAACGACAGAATAAATCCCGACAATCAGCGACACAATCACAATAGGTACGGCATATAATGCAGCACTCGCGACTAAAAATAATCCCAGCACACAAAGACCGATCGATATCAAACTACCCACTAAACCAGCGGCTATTTCCATTTTGCGCTGTGGAGTTTTAGGACTGCGAATTGCTTCATATGATTCCTGAAAAAAATTCAAACCCTGAGCAAAATCATGAATGAGCGGAATGGAAAACAAAAATTCTGAAGCCGTAGTCAGCGGCGCTTCCATGTGATTGATCGCATCAATAGCGTAAAGCTTTTCCGCATATTCCATCGATTGATTAATCATTTCATCGACAGTCATCCTGAGTGCAGGAGAAATATCTATGAGTTCAATTGTTTTGGTTTTAGCAAGATATGCCCTTTCATCTTGAGAAATTAACGACTTCTGTAAATTCCCATCATGAATCAATGCATCAATTTTCTGAGTATTTTCTTCTTGTAAAAGAAGTTGATCCAAATTTTTTTTAGTTTGTGTATACAACACTTGTGTTGAATCCAGTTCTGATAATTCTTTTTTTAATTTTTTTATTTCAGCCTGCATATAATTTTTGTAAGCAGACCAGCTTTTTTTGCTTGATAAACGCAAAATATAGTTCTGCATGGTATCATCGTCTTGAAGCTTAATATCAAACTGTTCCGGTGGTTTTGTCATTAATAAATAACGCGCTGCACCCATCGTGCCAACAGAGATTCGAGTATGGGAATACAAAGAAATCATGGAGTCATTACCTCCCCCTCAGAGGTTGCTGGACAGGACCTGGCTGTGTAATTTTTTGTGTGCTAATTTGATTCCAGTCAGGGTTTTCCCACGATCCGGTAATAGCATAATTATAAGTAGCCATTTGCGATACGGCAGGGCTTACCATCTTGTCCACTACCCACGTTGCAATTCCTGCAACAGGATTCGCTGCAGCAATGGCTGCTACAACCGGCAAACTGCCTGTAACGTATGGCGTTACACTTAATTTAAGGTCCAGGTCTTTTGCCGCAAGTCCAATCCGGCCTGAAATTTGAATGCCTGCAATGGGACCTTTAAATTGTGTGTTTTGAGTAAAGGCATTTCCATTTTTCAAAATAAAGTCTCCTGCGAGAGAATCAAAACTATAACCTTTTTGCGACAGATCACTAAAATTAAGACTCAAGCGGCGCGGTAAACTTTGCAAACTAAAAATATTTAACAAACGACCCAGACCCATTTTAGCATCCGTCGAATCACTTAAATTAATAATTTGCCCGGCGCTTAATTTAAGTGAAATGGTTCCAGATAATGCTGCAACTGACGGGAAAAGTCCGCCTGACCAATTCAAATCAAAGTCAGCATTTCCCTTGCTGCCAATTAAATTACTCGAAGGAAATCCTATTGATTTCAAAAAATCGCTGACATTGGACGTCACGACATTGCCTTGCAAACGGCTTTTTTCATTCATCCACATGCCTGTTGCCTGCAATTTGTAGGAAACCGAACCTAGCTCTAATTGTCTAATCGAAAGACCGCCCGCGGCTGGCTGAAGATTTAAAACAGCACATCCTAATGACATCGTCCCTAAGCGAACATCTTCACCGACAAAAGAAATCGGCGGAAGATCACTCGGCTTAATTTTGTTTTGTATATTTGAAGGAATTTTTGAAGAGAAATTTAAACGCTGAAATCGTGCCTGGATTCCTTGCTGAATTCCCGCTCGAGGCAGGATAATTTGACCGTCTATATCAGGATTAGTTAAGCTTAAAATAAATCCGCCGGAAGTTTTGGATAATTGAATTCTTAAATTCTCTAATTTAAACCCGGAAAAATTCAAGGTATTTGTATGAATATCCAATGCACGAAATAAATCCGGGTTAATTGAAAAATCATGCAGCCCACTGCTGCGATTATTTTGTGAAAGAAATTGTGAAACATGCGGCGCTATTTTATCCCAGTCAATACGATCAATATTGCCTGTGATGATAATGCCTGGTTGGGTTTGCCAGTTTGCTTCACCATTACCTAAATTTAAATTTGCGCTCAATAATTTAAAATTTTGTTTAACTCTGGCAAGCGTCATCGCCAAAGAAAATAATTTGTTATATGCTATTTTTGCTTTAAGCGGCTGCTTTTCTTTTACATCAAAATTTAAATTAAAATCTGCCGCATCCTCTGCATTTTTACTGTAGTTACCCGGCAAATTAACTGCTATGCCTTTCAAATCAGATTGAATCATCACTCGCGCCGGTTCTACAGATGAATCTTGCGGCGGTAATATTAATTTTGTTTTATAATTTGTCGTGCCTTGAATGACTTCTTCGATAGGTAAATTAAGCCATTGTTTAAGATCAGCAGTATTTATTGCACCCTGTAAATCAGCAGTGACATAGCCTGATTTATTTTTGGGATGTAAAGTTTCAAGATCAAGCGTCACGGCATGCCCGAATAAACGTCCTGTCATGCTAGAAGCAACAATACTATCTTCTGTAAAATGAAATGTCCCATTCAGTTGATCCATTTGCAAATTCCAGCCAGGTAACATTAAAATGGAATTGGCAATCGTGGTATCGCCCATGACTTTGACATCGCCTGGATGATTTAATGGAATATCCAAACTTAAAGCCAATTGCATATCTCCCTGCAATTTTAATTCCGATAAATTTTTTCCAATCGTTTTTTTCAGCGGACTTTTCTGAATCAGGTTTAATCCTTGCGAAAGATTCGCGTGAATTGTATCTTTCACAGCTAATACAGGATTTTCGCCCAAATTAGGAATTTCTGCGTGAATGGTTGTTAAGGGAACATCAAGAATTTGCGCGGATGCAATATCTATTGCCATCGATTTGCCTGAAAATAAAATTTTTCCATTAATATTTTGCATATACGGCCATTCAGGTGCATATTTTAAATCAACTCCTTTTATCACACCGCTAATTTCAAATTTACCCGTGCCATCAGCAAAAGGAAAATCGCTTAATTTCCCTTTCACGAGCGCATTACCATTAACAACCTGCCCTGCTAAAAATGCATTTTTAAGCCAAATTATTAAATCGGGATCAAATATTTTTAATGGCAAATAGTGACTGACATTTTTTGCATTCCTCAAAGTAAATTGGCTGGTGAGTTGAATATCAGGAGAATTATTTTGTGGAAAATTCATTGAAAAATCAGCCAGCGCATTCAAGTCAGGATTAATTGCCTGAACGTTTTTCGCATTCATCAACCATGCGCCATTTACATTTTGCTGAAAATCCAATTGTCCGGTAATTTGCTCAAACCGCAATAAATTACCAAACACTTCTGGCAAATTCACTTTGACTTCATAAAATTTCAGAGTGCTTTCAATTTTTTGCCATCGGTTCTCTTCCCATTTGGCAGAAATGGTGGCCGTTCCAATTCCTTGATCAAAGTGAAGCTGATGCCAGGCTTTTTGATTAAACCATTGCGGTAAAGAAACATTTTCCAGATATAAATATAAATCTGCTGAAACATGCGGCTAATCGGTGATCTCACTCGACCACTTAAATTTCAGGTTCTTTTGTGTTGACATGTCTTGATGTAATGTTGCCTTTCCTGATAAACGATGCTGGCTGCCTGAATTATTTAATGCAATCCATTTCAGCGTAACATGTTTTTCAAGCGCATTGTGTGAAATATAATTCACGTCAAAATCTTGCAGCACTAATCTCGGTTGAGACAGGATCCAGGTGAGCACCGCGTTCGGATTCAGTGATCGGCCAGTGATATTATCGGTAAGAGAAAAATTATAAAAGCCTCCCACATTGACTTCGCCAGGCTCTGATTCGCGCAAAGTAAGATGCACACCTTTAATTTTTAAACTATCTAAAATAAATTTTTGATGGAATACACTATTAAAAAGCGCGATATTAATTTTAATTAAAGGCACTTCAAGATTAGCTTGTTGACTTTGTGGATCCAGTATATGCACATTCTGAAAAACTAATTCGGGTTCATAAAAATTCCAGTCAATGCTCACCTGACCAATGTGCACCGGTTTACCCAGAATTTGCGTGGCTAATTTTTCAAAATCAGGACGATGGTCATTCAGAATGGGAGTGAGTAATTGGGTAACGCTGACAAGTAATGCAGCAAGAATAATGAATCCTGCGGCAAAATATCCTGAAATGACTATAACTTTTCTCCAAAAAGCCGTCACTAAATATACCTTTATCTAAAGAGTTAAATCTTTCTAAGGTCAGTATTCGGTTCTTTATTTTGACCTCCTTCCCCTTTCCCCTTCCTCCACAAAAAGCATGTGGAGGAAGGGGGACTCTTCGATACAGATGCGCTTAATTAGAGCGTCCCCCTTCCTCTAAACGCGCTTTTCGTTTGGAGGAAGGGGAAAGGGGAAGGAGGTTTATACCTCTCACCGAATACTGACTTTCTAAGCCTATCAATTGCCAACCATAGTCTTCAACAAGTATTTTTAAAATATTTTTGTCTCCAACGGCAAAATATCATACTGTTCCTGCGTATAAGAAGGTTCCACCTGCAATTTAACAGGCTTACCCAACTGCGCTTCCACATCTGCGAGCATGGATGACTCTTCTTCCAATAAAAAATTCACCGTTCCCTTTTCCGCAATGATCCAAAAACCCGGCCATTGATAATTTTCTGCAACGCGTTTTAATTCGCGAAATATTTCATAACAAACCGTCGCATAAGATTTGATTGAACCACGACGTTGGCATAAGGGGCAAGACACACACAGAACATGTTCCAGACTTTCTCGCGTACGCTTGCGTGTCATTTGCACCAAACCCAAACTCGTCAACTCACTCACTTCCACCCGCACATGATCTTTTGCAAGGGCCGCTCTCAAAGATGCAATTAAATGTGCTTTATGATTCGGATCAACCATATCAATAAAATCAATAATGATAATACCGCCCAAATTGCGCAACCTGACTTGACGTGCAATCACTTCTACCGCTTCAAGGTTCGTTTTAAAAATTGTTTGTTCTAAATTCGCATGTCCTAGATAAGAACCGGTATTCACATCAATCGTAATCATCGCCTCCGTCTGATCAAATATCAAATGACCGCCCGATTTTAAGTGCACTTTACGTGACAGCGCTTTTTGCAACTCATCTTCCACAGAATAAATATCAAAGATCGGTCTTTTTTCCGCATAATATTCTATTTTTTCTGCAAATGCGGGTGCATAAGTACCGCTAAAATTTTTCATATCCTGCATAGACGGCGCATGATCAATTAGAATTCGTTCAATATCATGGCCCGCCAAATCACGCAGCACGCGTAAAATAATCGGAATTTCTGTATAAATTAAATCGCCTGCTTTTGCTTTTTCTGCACGTATTGAAATATCTGTCCACAACGCGGTTAGAAATTCTTTATCTATCATTAATTCTGCTCGATCAACACCTTCTGCTGCAGTTCGAAAAATATAACCACCCTGCTCACCCGGTGTCGTTAAATCCAGCAATCGTTGCCGCTCTGCTTCATCACTGATTTTTTGAGAAACAGTCATCTCAAAAATACCGGGAGTCAACACTAAATAACGCGAAGGAATAGTGAAAAGCGTAGTGAGCCGCGCACCCTTTGAACCTAAGGGATCTTTATAAACCTGGACCCATAATTCCTGGCCCACCTGCAGCACATCGCGAATATCAATGGGTGAATCACTCGACTGACTGGCAAGATTTTGATAATCTCGCAAATCACTGATATGCAAAAACGCAGAACGTTCCAGACCAATATCTACAAAAGCCGCTTGAATACCGGGCAATAAACGATTAATTTTCCCTTTGTAAATATTTCCCAATACGCCTTGACGCAAACTTCTTTCAATGTGAATTTCTTGCAATACACCATTTTCGAGCAAAGCCACACGCACTTCTCGCGGTGTGACATTAATTAAAATTTCATGACTCATGAATGTCTTCGACAACTTTTTATGAGATTAAAAACCCAGGGCCATAATAACAGGCTGGTCATGGGAGAAGACCAAAATAGTAAACTAGAAGGCAATTGCCCTAAAAATCCTTGTATGCAATAAAGCACAAATTGATATAAAAAAACAATACACATGACACACAAACCTTGCTGCAAAAGAGGAAACATACGCATCCGGCTATGCATTCTGGCAACAACATAAGCTGAGACCGTCATCGCCAATGCATGCTCGCCAAGTAGCGTTCCATTTAATACATCCAGAAAAATGCCGACTATCCAGGCCGTACCGACATTGACGCGATGCGGCGCCATCATGATCCAGTAGATCAGCACCATTAAGACCCAGGCGGGGCGCAGCCAGACTGTCCAGTCAGGCATCGGTAAAAGTGTTAATATGAAAGCCGCCAGAAACGTAGCGGGAGCAATTAACCAATTATGTGACTGACTTCTTGAACTTTCCATCGATCATTCCGTTTTAAGATTTGGGTTGAATGATTTTATTTGGCCATACCAGCAAAACTTCTCGACTGCGATCTAATCTTGCACTAGGTTCAACGGCTATCGTCATAAATTGCAACCCCGGATCTTTAATGACCGAAGTAATTCGTCCTACCGGATAACCTTCAGGGTAATGCTCACCCAATCCTGACGTAATAAGCATATCGCCCGTGCGAATATCAGTGGTTTGCGGAACATTCGCTAATCGCACTTTGCCGGTGTATGCATCACCCACAGCAATGGCGCGCATGCCATTACGCGTGATTTTTACGGGAACGCCGCTGTGCGGATCGTTTATTAATAAAACTTTACTCGATAAAGGCCCAACATGGATGATTTGCCCCATCACGCCATTTGCGTCTAATACAGGCTGGCCTATAAATAAATTATCCCGACTGCCTTTGTCGATAGTGACTTGATTCACAAAAGGATCCGTTTCGATAGAAAGCAATCGCGCTACCAGCACTTTACCTTGCACTTCTGTGGAAGAATGTAATAATGCTTTTAACTGATTATTTTCGGATTCGAGCGCAAGTAATCGTTGCATTTGTGCTTTTAAAAGTAATTGCTCAGCTTTTAAATCAAGATTCTCTTTGACCAGTTGATCATGAGAACTAAATGCAGTTTCCAAGTGATTGAAGAATTGCATCGGCCAGCTAACCATATATTGCAGCGGCGCAAGCGGCATGGAAAGTGTCATACGCAATTGCGTGAAAGTATCAGCGCGTTTGTCAAACACCATTAATGCGATTGCAAGTGCTGACAGGACTAGCATGCGTAAGCCGGGTTGTGATTCTCTGGCGAATAGCTTAATAGCGCAATCCTCTTAAATTGGGTAAGTTATACTTCGCGCGGTCATAAGAAGTATAATTCTTTTATACCTCCTTCCCCTATCCCCTTCCTCCAGCGGAAAAACACCGCTAGAGGAAGGGGGACGTTCTAATTCAGCACATCTATATCGGAGCGTCACCCCTTCCTCCAAGCATGCTTTTTGCTTGGAGGAAGGGGCGGGGGGAAGGAGGTATTAAAAACTAACGTGACAGTACTGCCTCATTCTCTCGAAAGAAAATCCATCCCCACTGTATCCACCATTTCCAAAGCCTTGCCGCCGCCGCGCGCAACGCAAGTTAATGGGTCATCAGCAATAATCACCGGCAATCCTGTTTCTTCCATAAATAAGCGGTCAATATTGCGCAATAATGCTCCACCCCCTGTCAACACCATTCCGCGTTCAGCAATATCTGCAGCTAATTCAGGCGGTGCCTGTTCCAACGCTGCACGCACTGCACCCAAAATACCCGATAAAGGTTCTTGCAATGCTTCCAGAATTTCATTGCTATTCAATGTAAAGCTGCGGGGAATTCCTTCAGCCAGATTACGTCCGCGCACTTCCATTTCACGAATTTCACTCGCCGGATACGCTGCACCGATTTCATGTTTGATGCGTTCAGCAGTCGATTCGCCAATCAAAATGCCATAATTACGACGCACATAGCTCACAATAGACTCATCAAATCGATCACCGCCAATCCGCACAGATGCCGCATAAACAATACCGCTCAATGAAATAATAGCCACTTCTGTCGTACCGCCGCCAATATCGACGACCATTGAGCCGCGTGCTTCATCCACCGGCATGCCAGCACCCATCGCCGCTGCCATGGGTTCTTCCAGCAAAAAGACTTCTCGCGCACCTGCACTGATCGCAGATTCACGAATCGCACGCCTTTCAACTTGTGTCGAACCACAAGGCACACACACCAACACACGCGGACTGGGCCGCAAGAAGCGGTTCTCATGCACTTTATGAATAAAGTGCTGAAGCATTTTTTCAGTGACATAAAAATCAGCAATCACACCATCTTTCATTGGACGAATTGCTGTAATATTGCCAGGCGTACGCCCTAACATCAGCTTCGCCTCACTGCCTACCGCGGCAACATGTTTGTTTCCGTTGCCTGAACCCGGTATCGTACGAATTGCAACCACAGAAGGCTCATCCAGAACGATGCCCTTTCCGCGTACATAAATCAGCGTATTCGCCGTTCCTAAATCGATTGATAAATCATTTGAAAAATAACCGCGTATTTTTTTCAGCATAGGTTTATGCGTCCTTTAAATATCCATGATTGATGAAAGAATTCTAATAGATTAAAAATGAACTGACCATCATTTTCTTGCCGATTTAGTAAGAGCAGCAGTATAATTGCGCTCTTTTTGAGGAATTTTAACACCATGTCCCTGACCTTTGCCGATGTAAAAAAAATTGCCCATCTGGCCAGACTGAATTTGTCTGAAGCTGATCATACCCTCTATACCGAACAGCTCTCCAATATCCTGAACTTTATTGAACAAATGAATCAGGCAGACACCACTGGGGTTGATGCAATCGCCCATTCGCTTGATCTGACCCAAAGACTTCGACCCGATCAAGTCAATGAGCCTGACCAGCGGGAGGCTTTTCAATCGATCGCGCCTCGAGTGGAAGCAGGCTTGTATATCGTACCCAAAGTGATAGACGAGGAATAATATGGATTACAAAACAATTGCTGAATTATCGCGTGATCTGGCCGCAAAAAAAATTTCCAGTGTAGAACTCACTCAATATTTTCTCGATCGAATCAAAAATTTCGATGGCAAATTAAATAGTTTCATCACAGTGACTGAAGATGAAGCCTTAAAAAATGCAAAGCACGCCGATGAATGGATCGCGGCTGGAAAAGGCGGTCCTTTAACAGGCATTCCACTGGCTCAAAAAGATATTTTTTGCACCCAAGGAATTAAAACCAGTTGCGGCTCCAAAATGCTGGATAATTTTATCTCCCCTTATGATGCGACAGTTGTAAGCAAATTTAAAGAAGCAGGCACAGTATTACTGGGTAAAACCAATATGGATGAATTTGCCATGGGTTCGTCCAATGAAACCAGTTATCACGGCCCTGTGAAAAATCCCTGGGATTTACAGCGTATTCCCGGCGGATCATCAGGCGGTTCAGCTGCAGCTGTTGCTGCTTATTTAACACCCGGTGCAACTGGAACTGACACAGGCGGATCGATTCGCCAACCAGCTGCATTAAGCGGTATTACAGGAATCAAACCCACTTATGGCCGTGTATCGCGTTATGGAATGATTGCCTATGCATCCAGTCTTGATCAGGGCGGCCCCATGACGCGCACAGCAGAAGATGCAGCGATGCTCTTAAATGTGATGTCAGGTTTTGATCCGCGGGATTCAACCAGTGTCGACCAACCGGTTCCCGATTACACCGCCGCTTTAAATCATTCTATCGCGGGTTTACGCATCGGTTTACCCAAAGAATTTTTCGATAAAGGCTTGGATAGTGAAGTGGCAAAAACGATTGAGACCGCTATCAAAGAATATGAAAAACTGGGGGCAACTGTGCAGGAAATTCATTTGCCAAACACAGCTCTTTCCATCCCAGCCTATTACGTTATCGCACCGGCAGAATGTTCATCGAACCTCGCACGATTTGACGGCGTGCGTTACGGACACCGCTGCGATAATCCACTTGATCTGGAAGATTTATACAAACGCAGCCGCAGTGAAGGATTTGGGACAGAAGTCAAACGCCGTATCATGATTGGCACGTATGCTTTATCTGCAGGTTATTACGATGCTTATTATTTAAAAGCGCAAAAAGTACGTGGATTAATTCGCCGTGATTTTATCGAAGCTTTCAAAAAAGTCGATATTATCGCAGGCCCCACTTCGCCGACTGCTGCATTTAAACTTGGCGAAAAAACCAGTGATCCGATCAGCATGTATTTATCTGATATTTACACAATCGCCGTAAATCTCGCAGGTTTGCCAGGTATTTCCATTCCAGCAGGATTGACTCACGGCTTGCCTGTCGGTTTGCAATTAATCGGTAATTATTTTGCTGAAGCAAAATTATTGAATGCCGCACATCAATATCAAAAAGTAACTGATTGGCACACACGCACACCGGAGGGATTTTAAGATGGAATGGGAAACCGTTATTGGTCTGGAAGTTCATGCGCAGCTCGCAACAAAAAGTAAAATTTTTTCAGGTGCATCGACAGAATTTGGCGCAGAACCTAACACACAAGCTTGTGGAATTGATTTAGGGTTCCCGGGAGTATTGCCCGTATTAAATGCTGAAGCAGTTAATATGGCGATTAAATTGGGTCTTGGAATTAATGCTGAAATTGCCGCACATTCAATTTTCGCGCGTAAAAATTATTTTTATCCTGATTTGCCCAAAGGTTATCAAATCAGTCAATACGAACATCCTGTAGTCGGCAAAGGTTTTTTAGACGTAACCTTGGATGATGGTTCAGTGAAACGCATTCATATCACCCGCGCGCATCTGGAAGAAGATGCAGGAAAATCATTGCATGAAGATTTTCATGGACAATCGGGAATTGATTTGAATCGTGCTGGAACGCCACTGTTAGAAATCGTTTCTGAACCGGATATGCGTTCAGCAAAAGAAGCCGTGTCTTATTTAAAAATTTTGCATTCTCTGGTGCGATATCTCGAAATTTGCGATGGGAATATGCAGGAAGGTTCATTTCGTTGCGACGCGAACGTTTCGGTTCGTCGTAAAGGAGATAGCAAACTCGGCACACGCACGGAATTAAAAAATATTAATTCATTTCGTTTTATTGAGCGCGCGATTAATTATGAAATCGAGCGGCAAATTGCATTAATTGAAAGCGGTGGAAAAGTCGTGCAAGAAACACGTTTATACGATCCCAACAAAAATGAAACGCGCCCGATGCGAAGCAAAGAAGAAGCGAATGATTATCGATATTTTCCTGATCCAGATTTATTGCCGCTTGTGATCACGCAAGAACAAATTGAAAGTATACGGAAATTATTGCCTGAATTACCGCAAGAAAAACGGCAGCGTTTTATGGATCAATATAGTTTAAGTCAATACGATGCGACCGTGATGGCAAGCAGCCGCGCAATGGGAGATTATTTTGAGACTGTCGTTAAAAAATCAGGCAATGCAAAGCTGGCAGCGAATTGGGTGATGGGTGAATTGTCGGGTGCGTTAAATAAAAATGATTTGGATATTGTCAGTTCTCCTGTTTTATCGGAACAATTAGGAAAACTGGTATTGCGAATTGCGGATAATACGATTTCTGGAAAAATTGCGAAAACGATTTTTGAAGCATTGTGGAACCAGGAAGGTGATGTGGATGAAATCATCGAGAAGCGTGGATTAAAACAGGTAACGGATAACAGTGCGATTGAAGCGTTGATTGACAAAATTATAGCGGCGAATCCACAGCAAGTAGCGGATTATCGGGCTGGGAAAGATAAATTGTTTGGATTTTTTATCGGCCAGGCAATGAAAGAATCGGGCGGTAAAGTCAATCCGCAGCAGTTGAATGAGGTATTGCAGAAGAAACTGAAAGGATGAGGTTATTGGACTCCAGTTTGGGGTAATCATTATTGATGTTGCGAGCTGTTCATGGCAAGTATACCTCTCACCTGGCCATCTTGCTTGCCAAAAACACTTACATAAAAAAGTTTATGCGCGTGTTTTTGGCAAGCAATCTGACCGGTCACTGGACGTTAATAATGTCTAAATGATTAGTGAGAGGTATATTCTGTGAAAGGTATAAATTTCGTATTTTTTACCTCCTTCCCCTTTCCCCTTCCTCCACAAAAAGCATGTGGAGGAAGGGGGACGTTCTAATTAAGCACATCTATATCGAAGCGTCCCCCTTCCTCTAAACGCGCTTTTCGTTTGGAGGAAGGGGATAGGGGAAGGAGGTATCAAAATTAGGTTAATGCTCATAGAATGTAGGGTGGGCAAAGGCAGCTTCATCGCCGTGCCCACCATTACTGTGAAAAACTTCTTTTATTCGGCAACGAAAGAGTGCTCCTCGTTTTTACGACGTCCCCTTCCTTCTTATTATCATCAACGAGCTGAGGCTCTCTCTGCTGAGGTACAACAGGAGGAGAAACAACACTACTCCTGCTGCCCCCTACCATCAATGGACTCTTGTGTTCTCCTAACTGAGGTTCCCCCTGACACGAATCCCTAAGCATCCCATTCATAGAAGCCGTAGAAGACATACTCTGCCGATTTTCGCTCTTTAGCTCTTTAACAGGCCGATTTTCGCTCTTTGCCTCTTTAACAGGCCGATTTTCGCTCTTTGCCTCTTCAACAACAGGAGCTATTTTATTATTTTTACCCTTCCACCAGTCTCTCATAACTTTTGCAATAACACCGAACCCTCCCTTGTCTTTTATAACTTTTGTAAAACCTAACACTCCAAGGACTCCAGCAACACAGGTAGACACGGCTGCTGCTCCCGCTACTACAGCTGATGGAACCATTCCACATACTTTTAATAGAAATACAATAGGAACAGCCATTTGGGAAAGTACAGGCATGCTTGAAAGACTTCCCAAGCCTGCGCTCACACCCATCCCTGTTGTGCCCGCCGTCCCTACACCCAGAAAAGCTGCCGTTTGAGCAACTACAGCGGGTATGGCAAATGCAGCTAAAAAAGTAAACCCAACTGCGTAAAGAGCTGTGGATAAAAGGGCGCTAGCGAAGCCTACAATAGGACTGATCTCCCACCCTGCTTTAGCGCTCGCTATGGGTGACGTCACAGTACGCGTCAAAAGATGAATACCCCTTGTCACCGAACCCAATCCACCCAAAAATATATACGCACCCAGTTTCTTAAGAACATTTGATTCAGGGTCTTCCGTCACTTGCTTCATTCCATAAAAACACGATTCAGAAATTGCTTTAGGTAAAAATTCTATGAAAACCTTCAAAAGATTTTTAGGAAGAGCAAAAAGATTAATAATCGCCCAGCCAGTTTTATAAACCCCGCCCCGGTCCTTCGGCCAGCCAAAATAATACTGGGCCCAATCCATTTTGGCGCATTCTTCCTGACTCGATGTTGAATGAAATGTTTTTTCCCAAGCAAGTTTGACGCACTTCTTCAAACTCCG
>DATIJV010000108.1:0-61194 GCA_035478255.1 Gammaproteobacteria bacterium | reverse complement strand
CTTCCTCTAAGCGTGCTTTTCGCTTGGAGGAAGGGGATAGGGGAAGGAGGTAAAAAACAAAAAACACGAATTTTATACTTCTCACCGAATACTTACTTCGCAATAGTTCCTCTAACTGCCGAATTTAGGTTAAATCATTTTCGCACCGCAATGGCTTCTATCTCCACAGTTGCTCCTTTCGGCAAAGCCGCAACCTGGATTGTCGTTCGCGCAGGAAAAGGCTGCTGAAAATATCGCGCAATCCCTTCATTCACTGCACCAACATCGGCTAAATCAGTCAGATAAACCGTCAATTTGACCACTTCATCCAGACTACTCTTTCCCGCTTCCAGCACCCATTTCATATTTTCAAACACCTGGCTCACATGGCGATGAATATCACCTTCTATTAACACCATGGTTTGAGGATCGAGTGGGATCTGGCCCGATAAATATAAAGTATTTTCTGATTCTACTGCCTGGGAATAACTGCCAATTGCCGCGGGGGATTTTTCCGTATGAATTATTTTTCGCATGTTTTTTTCCAAAGATTTACTGCAACGCCATATCAGTCCGTTCTGATGACAGACAAAACTGATATGGCTTTTATACGAAGTATACTTCGCGCATAGTATACTTACATTGTTTTATTCGTACCACATTCGCATTTTTCGCACTTACATTTATCACAGACAGATTTGCAGCAGCCGCAATGACCCTTTGTGCAACAGCACAGGCAAAGATTATAAAGCCATGCCAAAATGAGCCCAGAGAAAAATCCTTTGATAAATCCCCACGCTCCTGCAATTAAACTTCCTTTCATGGAAACATCCACTCCAGGATACATGGTTGCCCAGCGAGCCATCATATCTGCGCCAAATACACCATGGGTTGCGGCCAATCCGACTACCAGCATCCCTACACCGCACATTAGCCCCAATGCAACTCCCAAAGCTACCGCGCTTAATCGTGCCTTTTTCATGCCCATCATAAAACCCCCTAATCCTGATAAAATATAAGAAAACTCCATTTCATCTTTTATTATACAATAAATTATGCTTTTTCGTTATACTTACTGGACAGTAGCAGAATCCTTTGAATTATATACCTCTCAACTTGCTCATATAAATCCCCTGCCTCACTATCAAACCACCGCACATCCGGCCAGCTTCGGAGCCACGTCAACTGCCTTTTCGCCAACTGCCTCGTCGCGATAATTCCGCGCTCTTCCATTTCCTGATAAGAATAATTCCCCGCCAGATATTCCCATACTTGCCGATAACCCACTGAACGAATCGAAGGCATCTCCAAACTCAAATCACCGCGCGAGCGAAGTCGTCTCACTTCCTCAATCAATCCCTCATTTAGCATTTGCTTAAATCGCTCCGCAATCCTCGCATGCAAAATTGCACGATCATTGGGTGCAATCGCCAGATTATAAAAATGAAAATTATCTTTTGAAGTTTTTTCAGCAGTCCATTCCGATAAACTCTTTCCCGTCAGCTCATATACTTCCAATGCGCGCTGAATACGCTGGCTATCATGCGGATGAATGCGCGCTCCCGCTAAGGGATCAATTTTGACTAAACGCGCATGCATCGCAGGCCATCCTAAATCCTCTGCCTGCTTCATTATTTTTTTTCTGACAACCGCATTCGCGGAAGGCAAGTCCGACAAACCCTCTTGCAGCACGCGAAAATACAACATCGTACCACCGACCAGCAAAGGAATTTTTTTCTGCTGAAAAATATCCTGAATTTCCCGCAAGGCATCTTCTCGAAACTGCGCAGCAGAATAAGGCTCTTTGGGATCACGAATATTAATTAATCGATGCGGTGCGAGTTTTAATGTTGCCTCATCCGGTTTGGCCGTACCGATATCCATCGTTCGATAAACCATCGCTGAATCAACACTCACAATTTCCATCGGAAAATGCTGCGTAAGTTTAACAGCCAATTGCGTTTTCCCCGAAGCAGTCGGGCCCATCAAACAAATTATCGGAAAAATCGCATTCATTAACGGCCGCGTAAAAATAATTTATCTAATTCAGCTAACGAAAATTTCGTCCAAGTCGGTCTGCCATGATTACACTGACCACTGTGCTCTGTAGTCTCCATCACTCGCAGTAACGCGTTCATTTCTGGCAAAGTCAATTTTCGCTCTGCACGCACAGCAGCATGACACGCCATCGTTCCGAGTAGTTCATTGACCGTTTCATGCAGTCGGGAAGATTTTTGATACTGAAGCAAATCCGCCGCAATATCTCTTACTAACTGCTCAATCTGTCCATCACGCAATAAATCCGGCACTTCGCGCACAACAATCGTATCCCGACTCATGCGCTCCAACACCATACCAACTTGCTGAAATATTTTTTGTTGTTCTTCAATATGATTCACTTCACGTTCGCTTAATTTTATCGTCAATGGCATCAGCAGAGGCTGAGAAATTATTTTCTGATTTGAAAATTGTTTTTTTAATTTTTCATAAATCACTCGCTCGTGTGCTGCATGCATATCAATCAATACTAATCCTTCTGAATTCTCAGCCAGAATATAAATATTTTTTAATTGCGCCAAAGCAAACCCTAAAGGAGGAATTTCATCACAGATAGGAATTTCCTGAAACGCAATATTTTTTTGCGGCGGAACTGTTGAAATTTCCGTTGCAACATCATCGTCCGTCACTTCCTGTAATTTATTATAAATCGCCATTTTTTCCTGCACATGATGCACAGATTTTTGCGGTTGAAAAGTGGAATAAATTTTTTGCGGAGCAACTGCAGCCGTCTCCGCTTCGCGCACCGGCTCTAAAGATACCGGCCGCACATTTGCCAATGCATCATGCACACCATGCGAAACAAAGCCATGAACCAAACGCCCTTCGCGAAAACGCACTTCATGTTTTGTCGGATGCACATTCACATCCACCGCTGAAGCTGGAATTTCCAAAAACAAAACAAACGCCGGATGACGATCACCATACATCACATCATGATACGCAGCACGCACCGCATGATTGACCAGTTTGTCGCGAACCATGCGGCCATTGACATAAAAATACTGCAAATCTGCTTGAGAACGCGAAAAAACAGGCTTGGCAATCCAACCGGATAATTTTAAATCATGTGAAACCGCTTCAATATGCAAGGCATTTTCAACAAAAACTGCGCCACACAAACTTTCGACACGCTGTTCCCGTTCTTTTTCAGAACTAGCCGCACGATATTGACGCACAATTTTTTGATTATGTTTCAAAATAAAACTCACATCAAAACAACTGAGCGCAATGCGTTTAATCAATTCATCAATATGATCGAATTCAGTTTTTTCTGTGCGTAAAAATTTCTTGCGCGCAGGAATATTAAAAAATAAATCACGCACTTCAATTGTAGTGCCTTCAGGATGAGCGACGGGCTGAATGATCGGCCGATCATCCACTCCTTCTGCAACCACTTGCCAGCCTGAATTTTGCGCCGCCATCTTTGAAGAAAGTGTTAATCGAGAAACTGAACTGATACTCGCCAAGGCTTCGCCGCGAAATCCCAGCGTGTCAATATTTTCAAGATCATCCAGATTTTTTATTTTGCTTGTCGCATGACGATTCAGTGCGAGAAGCAAATCATCTGCGTGAATCCCACAGCCATTATCACGCACGCGAATCAAGCGCGCACCGCCATTTTCAATATCTATTTCAATTTTTTTTGCGCCCGCATCCAAACTATTTTCCACCAATTCTTTAACAACGGATGCAGGACGCTCGACAACTTCTCCTGCTGCAATTTGATTCGCCAGCAAAGAACTTAATTTTTGAATTCTTGACATCACACACCTGATTTCTGTAAATACATACGAATACTGTTAAACAAAGCATAGGCCATTTTGTTTTGATAATTTTCATCACGTAAATGCTGTTCTTCTTCTGAATTGGAAATGAAACCCATTTCAACTAAAATTGACGGAATATCCGGCGATTTTAAAACCATAAATGGCGCTTGTTCCACACGCGAATAATGTAACTTATTCACATTTCTTAAATTCGACAGCATAATTTTTCCCATATGCAAACTATCTGTGATCGTCGCAGTTTGGGCAAGATCAATTAATACTGAGCGCAATAAATAACTTTGATCATTCAATTCACGCAAATCCACACCGCCCAATTCTGAATAATTATCACGCCTTGCAAGCCAGCGCGCTGCTTCACTGGTTGCGCCATGCTGAGACAATGCATACACTGATGCGCCTCTTGCCTGTTTATCAAAATAAGAATCCGCATGCAGCGCCACAAAAAAATCTGCGTTGCCTTTGCGCGCGATTTTTAATCTGTCACGCAATCCGACATAATAATCGCCATTTCGTGTCAAGACTGCGCGCATGTTCGACTGCTGATTAATCAAATACGCAAGACGTTTAGAAATTGCAAGTGTCACGCTTTTTTCTGTTGTACCCTGCGAACCCACAGCGCCTGGATCATGTCCGCCATGTCCCGCATCAATCACAATGACAACAGGATGTGCTTTAGGAATTTTCACAGTCGATCTATTCGCAGACTGAAACGAATTTGTTTTTTCAAACAGCGCAATGCCCGACTTTGCATACAGAGGATGCAAATTAATTACAATGTTATTACCCTGCATGGGCAGCATGTTAAATCGCATCGGCATGTTTAAATCAAATACCACACGCGTCACGTCGTGTGCCGGATATCCAATACGAATATTTTTGATGCGCGCTTTTGCCAAATCAAGATTTTTAAGCGATGTGGCAAGTTGCGTATTTTTAAGATCAACCACCAACCGCGGCGGATTAGACAACTCAAAAACTTGTGAATGCGTTCTCTGATTTAACAAAAAAGTAATATGAATATCGTTCTCTAAAAGAGTAATTCGCACATCATTTAATTTTGCATGATAGGCAAACCCAAGCACGGAATAAAACAGCATCCAAACTATCAATAAATTTTTTATTATTTTTTTATTCATGACTTTCAAACCGATGTAAAATAAAATTTCCTTTTTCAGACTGAGGCTTCAATGTCACATCTCTTGCATCAGTCTGTAATGCAATATCACACACTAAATCAGCAGCCGGCAGCATGCCTGCTCCATAATCAGGCCACTCAATCAAACACACCGCTTTTTCACGAAAATAATCTTGAATGCCAATATATTCTAATTCATGAGGATCGCGTAACCGGTAAAAATCAAAATGATAAACCGTGCGATCTTCAAATTGATAAGATTCCACAAGCGTGTATGTCGGACTTTTAACATGTCCTTTGTAACCTAAGCCTCGTAAAAATCCACGCGTAAAAGTCGTTTTACCTGCACCGAGCTGGCCTTTCAAAAAAATGACGACTGTGTCATCACAGGCATTTGCAAGTTTCGCAGCAAATGCCAGCATCGATGACTCACTGGGAAGCTTCAATTTCAGAAAAAAATCACTCATGCCCTGCCATTAATGGGGGAAATCGTTGCATTCATCACAACGCTCTTCATTTGTTGTCGGGTTTTATTCGGCACTGCATTGGGATTAGCAGAATAAACAATCGAATATTGACCATCATTCATATTAAAAACTTTAAATGTTTGTGAAATCGATCGGCCGCTCATACATTGATTGGCAGAAGCCGTAAAAATCAGAATATTTTTATCCAACTTGACGCGCTTGGCATCGGTGTGCTTGCAGCCTGTACTGGCTAAAGAACCGACCACTTCATGCATCGATTCCAGTAAAGGAGTTCTAATATTTTTTCCATAATTAATATAAAAACTTTGGTCGGCAGACAAACCCTTAGCGCCGACTGACCGATAAGATTTTGCATAACCATTCGCATCTTGCTCAACGCTCACCAAATCCCATTTTTGCGAAGGCGGCAATTGAAAATTGACTTTGTTTCTTGCCATCGCAGTTTTGTCAGCATTTTGTTCTTGCATCGCAGTATTGCTGCACGCTGTCAAAATTAAAGAAGATGCTGTTAAAAATAGTATCGCCGTTTTTTTCATGTCAATTAACCTCCCTATGGGTTTACAAGATCCCGTAAATAAACCATCAAATCAGATGCAATCATACCACGCTCGCCTGCTTTTGCAGCCAAATCCCCCGCTTTTGCATGAATTATTACCCCAAGCTTTGCCAGCACTTCCAAAGGAATATTTTGCGCGGCCAATCCGCCTAATACTCCGCTTAGCACATCGCCCATACCAGCAGTCGACATCCCTGGATTGCCAGCAACGCATATTTCAGGCGAATTTTCAGGGCCGCTGATTAAAGTCCCCGCGCCTTTCAGCACAATCCAGCCGTCATATTTTTGTTGCAGCATTTTAACAGCAGATAATCGATCTTGCTGGATTTTTTTTGTCGTTTCATTTAACAAACGCCCCGCTTCACCGGGATGGGGCGTTAAAATCCAGTTTGATTTTTTGATGGGGTTTTCTGCGAGTAAATTTAAGCCGTCAGCATCAATAATCATCACATTGGGGAAGAGACAGGCTTGTTTAAATATTGCCTTGCTCCAATCCGTCTTTCCCAAACCAGGCCCCAGCACGACGACACTCGCTTTTTCTAAAAGCGGTTCTAACTGGCTCGCAGACCCTACCCCATGACACATGATTTCCGGGCACGTTAAATTTAGCATAGGTGCATGCGCTGGGCGAGTCGCGACACTCACCAATCCTGCTCCCACTCGCAATGCTGCTTTTGAAGCTAAAATCACCGCGCCTGAATAACCCGCTTCACCCCCAATAATCAGCACATGTCCAAAATCACCTTTATGCGAATCGCGCGGGCGTGCCTGTAAATAATGTTCAAACTGTTTTATCTCTAATTTTTCCATGAATTTTCATGCCTTTTCTTTTTGATCCAACTGAAAATAATGCTAGCCGCCAAAATACTTGCGACGACACTTAAGGCGAGCAAAACAGGTATATTAAACCACGGCTCAATTAAAAGTTTACAACCGATAAATATTAAAACCAGCGCAATGCCGTATTTTAATAATTCAAAATTGCGTGCCATATTGGCGAGCAGAAAATAAATTGCGCGTAATCCCATAATGGCAAAAATATTGGAAGTAAAAACAATAAATGGATCACGTGTCACAGCAAAAATTGCAGGAATGCTATCGAGCGCAAAAACGAGATCGCTAATTTCAACAAAAATTAACACCAGGAATAAAGGTGTCACATATAACAAACGATTTTTCCGAACAAAAAAATGTTCGTTGTGAAAAGTTTCAGTGATACGCAAATGTTTTTTAAGCCAGATGAGTAATTTATTTTTGGAAAAATCTGCCTCGTGCTCTGCAATAAAAAACATTTTGATGCCGGTAAAAGCAAGGAAAATTCCAAATAAATATAATACCCAATGAAATTGATTAATGATCCAGACACCGGCAAAAATCATGACAAAACGCATGATAATTGCGCCCAATACGCCGTAGAGCAAAACGCGCCGCTGAAACTCTTCCGGTACACAAAAAAAACTGAATATCATGATAAAAACAAACATATTATCGAAAGACAATGATTCTTCGATAAGATAGCCGGTAAAAAATTCGAGGGCTTTTTGATGCGCAATGATTGTGCCTTGGGTGTGAGATAAATAAATCCACAAAACCAGATTGAAAACCAACGCACAGATTATCCAGACAATTGTCCAGCAGAGCGCTTCGCGAGTTGACACGACATGCAATTTTTGTTTTTTCAGCAGCAGTATATCAATGGCAAGGACGCACAGCACAAAAACAAAAAAACCTGTCCATAACCATCCGGTTGCTACGGAATGCATGGGATTATTCTCCTTTTTTTAACCATTCCGCCCGATAATATTTCAACTCTTCAATCGATTCACGAATATCATCCAACGCCAAATGTTTCGATTCTTTTTGAAACCCTGAATAAATTTCCGGCGCCCAGCGCATAGCCAATTCTTTCAGCGTGCTCACGTCAATCAATCGATAATGAAAAAATTTTTCCAGTTGCGGCATGTAGCGACATAAAAATCGTCTGTCTTGATGCACGCTATTGCCGCACAGCGGCGATTTTCCTTCCGGCACATATTGACGGATAAATTCCAGTGTCGCATTTTCCGCTTCTGCTTCTGCGATACGGCTTTCTTTAACACGCGTCACTAAGCCCGATCCATGATGCTGGCGTGTATTCCAGCTATCCATACCGTCGAGCAGTTCATTAGGCTGATAGATGGCAAAAACCGGTCCTTCTGCAATAGTATTTAAATCTCCATCCGTCACGATGGTTGCCATTTCAATAATGCGGTCTTTTTCTGGATTTAATCCAGTCATTTCCATATCAAGCCAGATTAAATTATTTGCGCTGACGGTCATAAAAATTAGCCTTGGTGATGAAAAATTTATTTTAGAAATATTTTGGATTATAGCATCTCATCTGGACACCATCTCAAGATTTATTTTTGCAAAAAAAGCGGAGGAATACTTTCAGTATTTCGAGCATTTTTTTGCAAAAATAAATCTTGAGATGGTGTCCAGATGAGATGCTATAATCCAAAATATTTATCTGAAGGGCTATAACAGGCACGCTAACGTATTAGAATCAAAAAAATTTTTATATTGAGAACCTCATGCAAAGCATAGCTTTTGAAATAATAATTGCAGTTATTATTGCTTATTTATTCGGATCCATTTCCACTGCTATTGTGACGTGCAAATTAATGGGATTACCCGATCCCAGAAAACAAGGCTCTGGCAACCCAGGCGCGACCAATGTATTGCGTTTTGGCGGGAAAAAAGCGGCTATCATTACACTGATCGGTGACATGCTGAAAGGGATGCTTCCTGTTCTCGCTCTAAAATGGTACGGCTTAAATACCATTGGTTTGAGCTGTGTGGCCTTTGCTGCTTTCTTGGGACACCTTTATCCGATTTTTTTCCGTTTTCAAGGCGGTAAAGGCGTTGCAACAGCTTTTGGTTGTCTGGTTTCTCTCTCATGGCCGCTCGGGTTTGGGCTGTTGGCAACCTGGTTGGTGGTTGCTGCTATTTCCCGCTATTCTTCGCTGGCTGCGGTGCTGGCTGCCTTGCTTGCGCCTCTTTATGCGTGGTTTATGACGAATATACCTTACACCGTGACCGCTTGTTTGATTAGCGCGTTATTAATTTATCGTCATCGCAAAAATATTCAAAATTTAGTGACAGGAAAAGAAAGTAAAATAGGCTCAAGATAAAGGCCAGCGTGGAAATACTTCAATAGCCAAACCAGAACGCGCGCCCATTAACAATCGCTGACAACCCACATACGCAATCATCGCACCATTATCCGTACAAAATTCCGGCCGGGGAAAATACACTTTCCCCTGTTCTTTCTCAAGCATCTTAGCCAATTGTAATCGCAACGCTTTATTGGCACCTACACCTCCAGCCACAACCAGTGTTTTCCAGCCCGTTTCACGCAATGCGCGGCGACTTTTAATCACCAGCGTTTCAACGACTGCATCTTGAAAAGCTCTCGCAATATCCGCTCGCGTTTGCTCATCTAATCCATACTGGCTTGCTGTATTGACTGCGAACGTTTTTAAACCGCTGAAACTGAATTCAAGGCCCGGCCGATCTGTCATGGGCCTTGGAAAATGAAATCGCTCAGGATCCCCTTTCAGAGCTAAAATTGAAAGGGCCGCTCCGCCAGGATAACCTAATCCTAATAGTTTTGCTGTTTTATCAAATGCCTCACCCACCGCGTCATCGACTGATTCGCCTAAAATCTCATAATTCCCCATGCTTTCTACTTTGACCAATTGGGTGTGTCCGCCCGAAACCAGTAAAGCGACAAAAGGAAATTCAGGCGGAACAGGCTCAAGCATGGGTGCCAGCAAATGTCCCTCCATGTGATGGACGCCCACTGTCGGCACACCCCAGGCAAATCCGAGACTTTGGCCAATCGTAGCCCCGACTAATAATGCTCCCGCTAAACCAGGGCCTGCCGTATAAGCTACGCCGTCGATATCTTCTTGGGACAATCCAGCTTCAATCAGCGCTTTTTTAATTAAAGGAATCGTTTTACGCACATGGTCTCTGGAAGCCAATTCAGGCACTACGCCACCATATTCTGCATGCATTGCCACCTGGCTATATAATGCATGCGCGAGCAAACCGCGTTTTGAATCGTAAATCGCGACTCCGGTTTCATCGCATGATGTTTCTATCCCCAGCACACGCATATTGCATAACCTCTCATTACCTATTAGAATCTGCCATTCTTATCATTTAGTAAGACGGAGTGAAGTGTCAAAATGCCAAGTATACGTGTAAAAGACAATGAAAATTTTGAAGTCAGCTTACGCCGCTTCAAGCGTTTGTGTGAAAAGGCCAGCATTTTAGCTGATCTGCGCCGCCACGAATTTTATGAAAAACCGACCTGGAAGCGCAAACGTAAAAAAGCATCTGCAGTGAAACGTTATCAGAAAAAATTAATGCGCGAGCAAACTGCGGTAGAAAAAGATCGTCGTAAATAATTAACTTGAGAATGACCATGGCTGAATCCCTCATCAAAAAAAAGATCCAGGAAGATATGAAAAATGCCATGCGCGGTCAGGAAAAAGACCGTTTAAGTGCAATTCGCCTGATTTTAGCTGCATTGAAACAGCGTGAAGTGGATGAGCGCATTGAGCTTTCAGATGAGCAAGTGCTCACTGTATTGGATAAAATGCTTAAGCAGCGCCGTGAATCTATCAGCCAATATAAAGCCGCTAATCGCCAAGATTTAGTGGATAAAGAAGCTGCTGAAGTCCAGGTCATACAAGCTTATTTGCCTGCACAATTGAGCGCTGAAGAAATCGATCAATTGATCAGTGAAGCGATTTCTGAAACGGGTGCCAGTTCAGCAAAGGACATGGGCAAAGTGATGGGTCTCTTAAAATCGAAAGTCCAGGGACGGGCAGATGTGGCGCTGGTAAGCAATAAAGTAAAAGAACGTCTTGCTTAATTTTTAATACCTCCTTCCCCTTTCCCCTTCCTCCAAGAAAAACACTTGGAGGAAGGGGGACGCTTTGATACAGATGCGCTAAATTAGAACGTCCCCCTTCCTCTAAACGCGCTTTTCGTTTGGAGGAAGGGGATAGGGGAAGGAGGTCAAAATAAAGAACCACGAGACTGTCACCGAACACTTACTTAGAGCCTGTTCAGGCTCTAAATTTTTAAAAAATTTTAATTTCTCTCCCAATATACCTCTCGCAAGAGGTATAAATCCATCGTAAGATGCTCTCATGGCAACCCACATCCCCCGCGAATTTATCCAACTGCTTTTAAGCAGAACTGAGATCGTCGACTTAATCGACGGCCGTGTTCCTTTACGCAAAAAATCTAATAATAATTATTTCGCCTGCTGCCCTTTTCATGCTGAAAAATCCGCGTCCTTTTCCGTCAGCCAGCAAAAACAGTTTTATTATTGTTTCGGCTGCGGCGCCCACGGAAATGCTATCGATTTCCTCATGCAATATGACCGCCTCGAATTTCCCGAAGCAATTGAAAATCTCGCAAAAAATGCTGGTCTTGAAATTCCGCGAGAAGCACGCACGTTCGAACACCCAGTTGTTTCCGATAATTTATACGACTTGCTCGAAAACACGGCCAAACTTTACCAACAACAATTAAAACAATCTCCGCAGGCAATTAATTATCTCAAAACACGCGGTTTATCCGGCGAAATCGCAAAAGAATTTGGTTTAGGCTTTGCACCTGCGGGCTGGGATTATATTCTACAAACACTCGGCAAAACGCCCGAGTTAAAAAAACAATTATTCGACACAGGCATGCTCATCAAAAAAGATGAAGGCGGATATTATGATCGTTTTCGCGAGCGCATTATGTTCCCGATTCGCGATCGCCGCGGCCGCATTATCGGATTCGGCGGACGTATTCTGGATAAAGGCGAGCCCAAATATCTCAACTCGCCTGAAACCGTGATTTTCCAAAAAGGCCACGAACTTTACGGACTGTACCATGCACAACAAACCAATCGGCAACTAAATCGAGTGTTGATTGTCGAAGGCTACATGGACGTCATCGCCTTGTTCCAGCATGGCGTGACTTATGCTGTTGCGACACTTGGCACCGCGACCAGTGCGACCCACTTGCAACGATTATTTCGCGTGACCACTGAAATTATATTTTGTTTCGATGGCGACCCAGCGGGCCGCACCGCAGCCTGGCGCGCTTTACTCGTTGCATTACCGCTCATGCAGGATGATATTCAAATTCGTTTCATGTTTTTGCCGGATGGCGAAGATCCCGATTCTTTAATTCGCAAGGAAGGTCAGCAAAATTTCGAAAATCGCATGCAAAATGCCGGAACATTATCCCAATTTTTCTTCCAGTCATTAGCTAGCCAATCTGACTTAAGCAGCATGGATGGTCGTGCCCGCTTCATCAACCTGGCGACAGAACATATTAATCAATTGCCCGACAGCATTTTCCGGCAAATGATGCTGGATGAACTGGCGAAACGCGCGCGCATGAATGTCGAACAATTGAAAACCAATAAAGTTCCTTATAAAAAATCAGGACAGTTAAAACAAGCTGCCCGCCCGCCTTCCGCATTGCGTTTGGCCATTATGCTGCTGATACAAGAACCGGTTCTCGCTCAATTGATTGATCAACCCTTGCCGCTGATACAGTTGCGCGGTTTTACTTTATTGCAAGAAATGCTTGATTTTTTGAAACAACATCCCGATTTAACAACCGGTGGATTACTAGAATTTTGGCGAGATCATCCTGAAGGAAAATCACTTGCGAAACTCGCCCAGACCGAACATATGATTCCTGAAAAAGGGATCCCCAACGAATTTTTGGGTGCTATTTCCCGCTTACGTAAATTAGGTCATAAACAAGCTATCCAGCAATTAATCGCAAAAGCCAGCCAGATGGATCTCTCTCCCGCTGAAAGACAGGAATTGGACGAATTAATTCGTTCAAAATAAATGGAAACGCTATCAGACCCTGCGTATAATTATGGGTTGATTTGAATTTTCATTTCTCATACAGGTGGCAATACTATGGATCAAGAACAGCAACGATCACGTTTAAAAGAGTTAATCGCCAAAGGCAAAGAACAAGGCTATTTAACCTATGCTGAAGTCAATGACCACCTTCCCCCAGACATTGCTGATCCCGAACAAATTGAAGATATTATCAGCATGATCAATGACATGGGGATCCGTGTTGCAGAAGTCGCCCCTGATGTTGAAGAATTATTATTAGCTGACAATGAAGCAACCGATGAAGTAGCTGCTGAAGAAGCAGCCAGTGCTCTTGCTTCAGTGGACAGTGAATTTGGCCGCACGACCGATCCTGTTCGTATGTACATGCGGGAAATGGGCAGTGTTGAATTGTTATCCCGTGAAGGTGAAATTGCTATTGCGAAACGAATCGAGGAAGGCATGAACCAGATGCTGACCACCATGGCGAACCAGCCGCAAATGATTGCAGAAGTTTTGGGGGATTACGATCGTGTAGAAAAAGGCGAGCTACGCTTAAGCGATATTATCAGCGGTTATGTTGAACCGAATATTTTGGCTGAAGAAGAGCCGCTTGAAAAAGAAACTGTCGCGGCTCTCGAAGAAGAAGAGGAAGAAGGCGAGGCAGGTGGAGATGGATTTTTGGATGAAGAAACTGGTCCCGACCCTGAAATTGCAAGAGCACGGTTCGCAGAATTGCGTGATTTTTATAATGATGCAATTGCTACTGAGAAAAAGCATGGTGTGGCTCATAAAAAGACCACGCAAAAACGCTTAGCTTTAGCAAAATGTTTTATGGATATTAAATTAGCTTCACGACAATTTAATAAACTATCACGCAAAATGCGCGCCCTGCTCGATGAGATTCGTATGCAAGAGCGTTACATTATGAATTTATGTGTAAACAAAGCTCGCATGCCTCGCAAAATTTTTATTTCAGCGTTTATCAACAATGAAACCAATCCTGAATGGTTCATCCTTTCTGAGCATAAAAATAAACCGTATTATGCTGAAGTTGACCGTTATCTCGGCGACATTCAACGCGCTCAGAAAAAATTAATTTTGCTTGAAGAACAAATGAAAATGACGATTGCGGAAATTAAAGAAGTCAATCGCCGCATGTCCATTGGTGAAGCCAAAGCGCGCCGCGCGAAAAAAGAAATGGTTGAAGCTAATTTACGATTAGTCATTTCCATCGCGAAAAAATACACAAATCGGGGCTTACAATTTCTCGATTTGATTCAGGAAGGCAATATTGGTTTGATGAAAGCCGTTGACAAATTTGAGTATCAACGCGGTTATAAATTTTCAACTTATGCGACCTGGTGGATTCGTCAGGCAATCACGCGCTCTATTGCTGATCAAGCGCGCACGATTCGTATTCCAGTTCACATGATCGAAACGATTAACAAATTAAATCGTATTTCGCGGCAAATTTTGCAAGAAACCGGATTGGAGCCGACCCCTGAAGAATTAAGCAAGCGCATGGATTTGCCGGAAGATAAAATACGCAAAGTGTTGAAGATTGCGAAAGAACCGATTTCGATGGAAACGCCGATTGGTGATGACGAAGATTCGCATTTAGGCGATTTTATTGAAGATACGAATATGGAATCCCCAATTGAAGCAGCGACAGGAAGCGGCTTATCAGAAGCTACACAGAAAATTCTTAATACACTCACTCCACGCGAAGCAAAAGTTTTGCGAATGCGTTTTGGTATTAACATGAATACGGACCATACGCTCGAAGAAGTCGGTAAACAGTTTGATGTAACGCGTGAGCGTATCCGACAAATTGAAGCGAAGGCGTTGCGTAAGTTGCGTCATCCGTCAAGATCAGAACAGTTAAGAAGTTTCTTAGAAGATCAGGAATAAAATTTTTCCTTGCTCCTCCAAGCGAAAAGCATGCTTGGAGGAAGAGGAAAGAAAAAGCCGGTCAAAAAAAACTTAACCTCGATAAAATATACCTCTCACTAAGACTGGAAACTCCACTGTATTCGATATATCATTGCGCAACCAGGCAGGGTTTCATCCTTTGCCTGCCCCTGTCGGGCCCATAGCTCAGTTGGTTAGAGCAGGGGACTCATAATCCCTTGGTCCTAGGTTCAAGTCCTAGTGGGCCCACTAATAAAATCATCAGGTTACAAATCATGCCCAAATCGGGGTGGATTTCATGTAGAAACAATGTAGAAGAATTAAGTCCTTTAATTCTCTTTTTTGATTTATTAAAATAAATTAATCCGCTCGCAAAAAGGAATGCAAATGCAACTTAACGCTAAAAAGTTATCCAACTTTCTTGCGCCTCTGATTTTTATTTTTTGCTTTATTGTAATAGTCTTTTCAATTAATCAAATAATCAACATGGCGAAGCCAAAATTAGTCGGCTCCGCCCAACAAGACAATGAATCGCTCTATTTTGCACCAGTTAACACCGCGATACAAAGCTCCTCACCAATAGACTACAAACAACTTAAAGCAACCCTTTCAGTTATTGACCAGTCGATCTTGCAGACTAGATTCAAAATTAATCCCCAAATAGAAAAGCTATCTGTTAATGAGCAAGACTATATCATTAGACTAAAACTACTTGAGTGGAAAATAGACAAATTACAAAATCAAATAACCCAACTCTCATCTTCACAACCAGAGTCTTTAATATTTAAACTCGGGTTCTGGATTTACAGTTTATTTATTTGGACAGGCTCAATTGTTGGTGGCCAAATTTTAAGATTTCACACTGATAGGCTGATCCAAAAAAAATGGGGATGATAACATACGGCCATTAAAAATAATTTTTCATGGCCGGTATTTTATTGTCTTCAAATTTGATGTTAACCTACGTGTAAGGGATAACGAAAGGAATCGTATCCATGACAAAGAAAAGCTTCCCTCGTTTTATCATTTGGCTAATACCAGCTATTCTTTCTATCATTGCACTTGCCAAACTTCCTTATGGTTATTATCAATTTTTACGCATAGTAATTTGTATTGCTGCCTCATATTTGATATATCGCGAGTATAATTTAAACAACGTGCTCAACATCTGGAGCGCTGTATTTGCATTGTTAGCTATCTTGTTTAATCCCATCATACCAATTCATTTACCGAGAGAAGTATGGGGTTTTTTTAACGTAGCATGCGCTATCGCATTTATTATGCATTTAATCGTATGTATTAAGAAAAATCAATTTAACGAATAGCCTTAAGTGAATTCGCTTGGGAATATACTCATGAATAAATTATGGAACATTTTAATCGCTCCAATTCAATTTGCATTGGGATTACTATTTGCATTTGGTGCTCCTTTAACTTTTGTGTATTTAATTTATATTGATGCAAAAACTTCTCATACATTTTTTCAATGGTTAATTTTAATAATTTGTGATGCATTTCTTTCAGCAATATGGCCGATATATTGGATATTTAGATTTTTTAGCCATATTTTAAAATAATTCATAATTATTTTGATCCAAATCTACCCCAGACATAAAATCGTCTGTTTTGGATTCTGCTGATAATCAAAAAAATTAATCTGATACGACATCCAGGACTAATAGAATGACGCAATCAACTAAGGATCAGACTGAAAAACTAGCTCGCCTAAGCTCAGATTGCTCTTACTTATTAACCCATTTAATAAGAAAAAATAATAAGGATATTTTGACTGACAATGACGCATCAAAAATTCTTCAATTAATCCTTAATATCAACAATCACTCTAAAAACCCTATGTTAATTGGAGGAAATATTGGCTGGTATGGAGCCTGTGGGAGCGCCAAACTTTATCAACCATACACTAACGACCACTTTCTTGCTCCAACAGAAACGAAAGGGGTGTGCTTCACTGACAGCACACTCGCTGGCTTAAGAGCACACAGAAAAGTTTTTCAGACAAAACATGGTCTAGCATTTGATAGAGAGTTTTTATATCAGCAAGGAGCGAACCCTTGTCTAAACATCAGGGATTCTCTGCTACGCCAAGAAATCGATAAAGCACCACCTGGAAAATATAACCATGTTTACAACTTCATTCCTCAAGAAATTGCAGGATTTGTAAATATTATTCATGAGTCATTTGACTCTACCCACGAGCGAGAATGGAGAATTCTTGGGAATTTTGATTTTATCTATTCCGATATAAAATTTATTTTTTGCCCTGAAGATGAGTTTGAAATATTTTCAGCTATCCAAACAAAAGGGCTACCCGCGCTGTTTGATTTAATGTGGTTAGATAGAGTCTAATTTTATTTGCAATTGCAAAAAAATACTATAGATCTATTAAAGATGATACATTTTTCTTATTCTATTTAACCCATTTTTACAGCTAGAATCTCCCATAGCAGCGCATTGCAGTGCATATTGTTCTGCGCTTTTGTAGTCATGAATTTCTTCATACGTTACGCTCAATGCAATAATTGCAATCTTTCGTAACTTTTCATCATCTAATCTTTCAGCAGCTTTTTTAAACCACTCAATTGCAAGAGTGACATTTTTTTCTGTGCCTTCTCCATTTTCATACATAAGGCCGAGCATTAACTGAATGAGGCCTGATGGATCATTGCTATCAGCAGCTTTTTTAGCCAATACAAATGCTTCTGTAAGTGCCCCTCTATACTTCAAAAGGCTGATCTTCTCTGCCACCTTATTGAAACATTTTACAGTTTCGCTAGCAGAAACTTTTTCCTTACATACTTCACCATCAACAGATACATATGCGAATAGGGCATCTTCCTTTTGCTGAAATCCGCACATCTTATAATCCCGATGAGCATTAAAAATTGTAAAAATAGCAATCAAAGTGCCAATTGCTTCTTCTTTGCACTTTCCTTGAGTTCTACTTATTGTTTCAAGTTCACTGATTGCTTCATTAACCGCGCCTGTCGGACAGCCAATAGAGTAATCGCTTTTAAGTGCCGCTAGCACCCATGGATCAAGTTGCTTTCTAGCTTCGTTAATTTTTGGGCACTCTAACTGATTATTATTTGAAACAGAAGCAATGGCGACATTCATTAAATTCAAAATAATAAAAATAAATAAAAAATATCTCATATAATTCTCGTCTCATTTAAATTTTAAATAACTGATTTGACTTTTTTCATTACGGTATAATTTTTCAATAACAAATATTATTTTGGCAATGGATATTAGATCGAGGATTCCCCGCCCTATGACCGAAAATTACTCCATGATTTCTTCTATAATGGGTTTTAACATTATGCGTACGTCCTAAGGCAGCATGTCGATAAAATGAGCGATAGCCATAATGGCTGCTCTTTGCCATCACGGGACTAACAGCACAGTAAACAATCAAAAAACCTAAACATATTCGCGGCATCGGATTGGCCATATTAATTTTTATCATTTAAATTTTTCTTAATTTCATTTATTTTTTTCAAAACGAATGTTGCTGCAATATACGACTGTACATCTGAACAATCTTCATCTATTTTTTTAGGCGCCAAAAAATATAAATCAGAATATTTTTTTAACATAGCTTGCGCTTCATTTTTTTGCATTATTGTTAAATTATCATATTGTTTTTTCGTATTTTCTATCTGGCTTTCAGTAAGTTGTTTCCCTATTTCGCCTTTTTGAAATCTTTTATTGAATCTAAGCTGAGAAGCTACAGATATATTTTGCCAAACATATGCTGTAACAAAGTCCTGCGGCACACCAATACCTTGAAAATATAAATCAGCTAACGTACCTTGGGCTGCAGCATTCCCATGTTTTGCCGCAAGATTTAACCAAAATATTGCCTTATCAATATCAGGTAGTACGCTTTCTACATTTTCTATTTGTTGAGTATCGCCCAGTTGCCGATCCTCGCTATGTATGTTAGCGTAGGCCAAATAAATTTCTCCAAGTTTATTTTGGGCAACAGCGGATGAAGGTGCAATTTTTTTAAAGTATTTCAAAGCATTTTCTAAATCAATCATTTCGCCGTGGCTATGTAACCAGTGAGAGCCATCATAAAACTTGTTTTCATAAAGCATGCCCAAGGCATAATTAGAGGGCATATATCCACTATTGGCAGATTGTTTGAAAATCTCAGCAAGTAAATCAAACTCTTTTTTATTAGTTACTGTTGGTAACTGACACATTCCAATATTAAAAAAATATATTCCTTGATTCTTACTAAAGGTTTTCTTGTCATCAACATAGCTTTTGCAAGAAACTGATAAATTTTCAGCTAATAAAGAACTTGAAAAAAACAACATAACTGAAAACAATAAATATTGCCTGAACACTTAAAACACCTCGACAGTAAATTATTTGATACTCATAGTCCGTGGTTCTATAGGTATGAGGCGCATATTCTATATGAATGCGCAGAAAACATCCAGCACTTATTAGAATCGGCAAGAGAATTAGAGAACTCCGCAAAGAAAAAGGGTTTTCTCAAGAAAATTTCGCCCATGAAGTAGGCTTGGATCGTACGTACATGGGTTCCGTTGAGCGCGGGGAACGCAACATCGCTGCCATTAACATCATACGAATTGCAAAAGCTTTAAAAGTAGAAGTGGGTGAGCTATTTCCATCTGTCAGAACACTTTCGACTGATCAAAAATAGCTCGCCAATCATTGGCACTTAAAACTAACACCCCCATTGTTGCAAAAAGAAACACTTCACTTGCTCAACATATTCCATATTTGCGCTCACGCTAGACTCAAGCAAATAATCAAGGTCATGGCAGCAGTCGCGAATTGGCATAATGTTTATTGCATTTTCATAATCAAGATTCACATCAGTGCAAAATAATTTGAATCCTTCAAGTAAGCCCTTAAGGCGGGATATTTGTATATTTCGGGATTTTTCCAGTGACTCGATCAATTTTTCATTTTCTTCAAAAGATAAATCTTGCCCCGCTTCCAAAATAAATTCATCAATTTTTTTAATGTGATTATAGTGCAAAACACATTTCTCAAATAAAAATGAATTTAATATAGTGAGCGCATTTAAACTGAGCGTGTATAGAAAATCATGAGCGCGATACAAATAACGCGGGCATGTTTGCCATAATTTATCAGCTTCTATTTCATCGCCACGCGCAAGAGCAGCTAAGGTTAAGTTTAAGCGTTCTTTTGAAGTGAAATTCGTATAATGTTTATCGTGAATTTGACGCATATTTATTTCTCCTGATCTCTTTGTTTAAAAACTTGTTCAATTTCTGTAAGCCTGATTGCCAATTCCGATGTTTCAATATTTTTATGTTGAGATTCGATTACTGACATTATCGCCTGTCCTTGAGATGGCGTAAGGTCGCCGCTCGCCACCGATCGCAAAATAGTTTTACCCAAAGCGGTCAAACTTTCCGAACTGCCTAAGTCGCAGAGTGAAATTTCCACTGACAATTCGTCATCTGTTGGTTTAGCAGGCAGCATTCGCTCAAGAAATATTCTTAACATCGGCTCGTTTCCATCAAGAGCAAGGTTGATGGCTTTATCGAATAAAGCATCCTTGTGCGGCTCAACCAAACTGTTAAATAGTTTTTGTCGATAGCCCGTATTCCGTGGCCTGCCCTTCGGATTATTTATTTCTCCCATTTTAAATTTAGGCATAAAATCTCCATTTATTTCCATTTATTAAATGACACTCCTCAAATAAGCTTTTTATCCGCGACAACGCGACAATCCAGCAGCGACAAGAGTTTTAGACGATTTCTTTCCGCGACATGTCTTTATTTGTCGCGCATCAAATATCAATACAACTCTTATAGAAAGCCACTTGTCGCGCTGTCGCGCATAATAATGCTAAGTTGGTATATAACGTGTGAATGCCTCCTCAAAATCTTTTAAAAGATATCCTTTTGCATTTTTTTTGGCTGGTGGCAATCTCATATCTTTGCTACGAATATCAAATTCTTTTAATTTTTTGGCTAACTGTCTTGGTGACAATGGATTACCGCGGTTGTAAGTTGCCCATGGAGCCTCCAAGTCTGCGCATAGTTCATTTATCAATTCGTACGTATACATTCCCCACAACTCCTTTGTATTAAAGATGTTTTTGATATCCTGCAACAATTCAACGCCGGTACTTATCACCTCGGCATCTAATTTTGAATGATAAATTGCAGCTTCATTGGCACGCTTTATCCATTCTTCACCTGCCAGATACGCGATAGATAAAAGCGGCTCCCAATTGTCTGCTGACCGATCATGCAACGACTCCGGGATCAAAACCTGAATATTTTTAATTTGCTCTAAGGAATCGTTTCTAAAACGCAGACATTTACTGATTAGTTCATTTATTTCAGCATTGGAATATCGTCTAAAACTTTGAATCGTATCACCGACTAATTTACGGCGTAGACGAACAATAATCGAACGATCTGCGATAGTATCAGGCATATTACCAATGCCAACGATAACTTTTGCACACCACGTTTTAAATTGCTTGGGATCATAATTTTTACCGTCACATCGAATAATATAAGCCAAATCTCGAGAATGTCCTGAGTTTAAAATCCCGCGCAATTCCTCATTTAAGTTAAGAAAACTGTCACTTTCATCAATAATCAACGTAGGCGACAATTTTTCTATAATGCGAAATAATGCCGCGGGCGTAATATTAGAAGCCACGATTGGTTTGTAAACCAACCGTGTTAATAAGGCTGCTAATGTTGACTTGCCACAACGTTTTTCTGGCGAAGTAATATTAAGGATAGGCGCAAAATTTACAGCATCAATGCAATATGTAAAAACAACCCACAAAGCAATCGCATCTGCTTCTTGCTCAGAAAGAACGACGCAATTTTTTATAATCTGAGAGATGTTTGTTAACAATTCAGCAAGTAAAACAGGTTCTGGATGTGGTTCGATTTTACAGGACGCGAATCCATCGTCACGAGACATCTTATCCATATATGAACTCCTTATCTCGTAAACGTAAACATCTACCAACCCGCTCTAGCACTTCGTCTTGATCCCATTGATTGAAATATTGAAGCAGAGCAAACCCATTGCCGCGTATTTTGCAGTGTGAACAATAAAAAATACCTCTTGATGCGTCCAAAAGCTGGAATGTGTGAAGTTGTTTGCATTGTGGGCATTTGCCACTCAGACAAGAGCAAGGAATACCCAGACTATCCCATATATCTTCCCAAACATTTTCTGCTTTTTTGGAGACATAATTTATGTCATACTTTACTTGGAATTTTTTCTTGATAGGCGTCGTTGATAGCGGCGCCTGACTGCATAAATTACTCATCACCCACCTCGTGCTTATATTCACTTGTTGATTGAACAAGGGGGTGACTTTCCAACCAAACAATCACATCAGATTTTTTATAAAGGATTCTGCCGCCAACTTTTCTAAAGGGTATACCTGACTTTCGCCACCTATCGCATTGGAGGGTCTTGACACTGCGCCCTGTAACCACAGAAATCGTTGGGTCGCCAAAAAATGTCTCTGGATGAGCTTCCCAAAATATTTTGCTTTGTTCTTGTTCAGTTTTTTTTGGCTTAGAACAAAAACGCTTCTTCCTTGAATCTAAAGTATTCATAAGATCTCCTTCATAAAAAATAAACATACTAAGAAGATCATCTTACGAAACATTAATTTGATTTGCATAAGCCAAGTTGCTTCTTAAAAAAAAGAAAAAGTTGGCTTCTTCCGTATTGCTAGAAATCTATTTCACTGACTAAAAGAGACTCAAATACTTTTCGAACATATTTACCAAGCGAATGAGATTTTTCTTTATTTTCATTTTCAAAATCTATTCTGAATGGGTTAGGCTCCTTTGTATTTGGATAACGTATAGAGTAATTTTCGTTAATTATTTTGAATATAAGATGTAAAAATTCATAAAATTGACCCACATAAGGAGGATCTTCCGTTGGGTCTTGCTGAAAATTTTCTTCTGCGGTTTTATCTGTTATTCGCTCATAAACAGAAATTAAATTAAGTATTAGATTTGGAATGGAATCCCTTGAGTTGCCGCCCGTTCTCTTGCCCGGACTAGCATCTATTCTTTTTTCTACTGCTGCACGAGCGAATGATAAATAAAACAGATCATTGGCAAGTTTTTCGAGAAAATCATTAAGACTCATATTCTTTAACACTTGATTTTCACGCATAGCCAAAGTTATCTCTCCAACAGGCTCGTAACCATACTGTTTAGCTAAAATATCAATATATTTTTTTAACTCTTTCGCATGATCAAAAATCTTTTCAATTATATTTGCATTATCAGTTTTTCCAGGTTTTAATTTTTTATGTCTCATCATAGATACAAAACGAGTGACATTATTTAATAATATACAAAGCTCAGTTTTTTGAATTTTGCATTGATTTTTAAATAGTAATTTTATGATATTATCAACATCATCTTCTGTAAAAAAATTAAAAAAAATCTCTGAGCTGGTTGCTGAATAAAAATTTTTTTTACATTCAAAGGACGCTGGTTTTTTCTCTTTTTTCATTTAATTATCTCCATTTTCGTTCAATGCTAATTCAATTTGTTCAATTGTTGGTAAATTTGATTTTAATTCTTTTGGCACCACTTTAGATAATACATATTCTGAAATACCAATCGGCGCTTTCATTCCACGCAATGCATATTCAGCAACAATTTTGCTTTTTGATTTACACAATAAAATTCCAATACTCGGATTGTCGCTTTCTTTCTTCATTAAATCGTCAACAACAGCAAGATAAAAACCTAACTGCCCCGTATGCTCTGGTTTAAAACTATTTGCCTTAAGTTCAACAACGACAAAACATCGAAGATGTAAGTGATAAAAAAGCAAATCAATAAAAAATTCCTGATCATCTATTGAGAGCGGCACCTGTGAACCCACAAATGCAAAACCTTGACCCAATTCAATGAGAAAATCACGCACATGCGTGACAAGTGCATTTTCAATATCACGTTCATGCGCTTCGTCACTGATTGTGAGAAAATCAAAATTGTAGGGGTCTTTTAATATATCTCGCGCCAAATCTGATTGACTGGCAGGCAAGTGTTCGTGGTAATTGGTTACTTTATTGCTGATAACACCTTGGCGCTCATATAACCCTGATTCAATCTGCATTTCTAATACAGACCGTGACCAGCCATTTTGAGTAGTTTGCTGTGCGTACCAACCTCGAATCAGCTCATCTTTAACTGCATGAATTAATAGAGAAATATGCCCCCAAGGTAATTGGTCCACAGCCTGTGGACTTTTTGGATAAGCTTTAGCAAACAAGCGCATACGTTTTAGGTTTGTAACAGAAAAACCCTGCATAGCAGGAAAAGAGCTACGCAAATCGCGAGAGAATTGCTCAAGAAAATTCTCACCCCATTGATATTTTTTCTGCTGTTCTATCAGGTCAGCTCCGAGCTGCCAATAAAATCGGACAAGCTCAGTATTGGCAGCAAGAGCCGCTCTGATTTGTGCTTTCTTTAATCGTTCTTTTATACCATGTAAAAAGTCTTTGTAATTCCCATCCAGACTCAAAGATTCGTTATTTTGATTCGCTAATATGTTCATGAATAATTCCTTTTTTTAATTGTTCAATACTCATTACATCTGCCGACTTAATCACCCCCATGCACTTCAATAAATAATCTGTAATTTGCTGCATGGGCTTTCGCAATCGCTCAACATCAGTGATGATGTAACCAGAAGTAATGTCTTGTTTCATTTTGTGATTTGCTAATCGCTTAACTGCATATGCGGAAATATCAAGTCCTTCCGCAATAGTTAGAAACGTCCTGCGCAAATCATGAATTATGAAGGAGATACCAGAATGCTGAATAACTTTTTCCATTTGCTTGCGTGGCTCAACAATATAACCACCAACACCGCTGCTTGGAAAAACATATTCTGTTGTCGCGATATTTTTACGCTGCATTAGCAAGTCGTAAAGATAATCGGAAATTGGAAGGGTATGTGGCTCATGATTTTTAGTATCGATGATTGTAAGCGTTTTCTGCTTGAAATCAACTTGATTCCATTTTAATGTCGCGGCTTCTTGACGGCGTAATCCCGTGAAAACTAGCAAAAGCAGGTAATCTCGTAAGGTTTTATTTTCTAGCTTTTGCACGCCCTCATGCCACAGCACCAATTCATGTGCTTTAATAAAACTTTGTCGACGCTCTACACGATACCATGCGCGGGTTTGTGACAGCCGTTTAACAGGATTATCAGTAATTAGCGAGCGGCCTTGCGAATCTTCATATTGTGTCATGGCAAAATTAAATAAAGCTCGCAGCACTCGCATTGCCAAGTTAGCTCTAGCATGACTGCTTTCACCTAATTTGCTATGCCTGCGCGCCACCATATCTTTATTAATGTCGAGCAACGGTTTATAAAGCCATGTCGAAAAAGCTTCTTTCATCACTCGCTGGTAATCAAATACCGTTGTGAGCTTTAATGCTTTGCGTGTTTTAAGATATTCCTCAAACACTTCTTTCAAAGTAACAGACTTGGCTCTCGCCTGTTTTTTGTCAGCAACCGGATCACCCCCAGCAGCGATTTTCCCTAAAATCTTTTTTGCTTCAATACGCGCTTCTTCTGCCGTCAACTTTCCATAGCGGCCAATTGTCATACGGCGCACTTTGTTGCCGATGACTGTTTCAACAACAAAGCTTTTAACCCCGCTTGAAGTAACTCGCAGCGCAAACCCTTTCAACTCATCATCTCTATAGAAAGCCTGATCTTTATTTGTAGGCGCTATAGCCTTTTTGTCGATAAACCCTTTTGTCAGTTTCATCTTGGCTCCAATTCCATGTAGAATCCATGTAGAAAGAATAACTAGATTCCGTTAGAAGAAATTGGAACGCATTATATGTTAAATAATACTTAAATAACAGTATATTAAGAAAAAATTAGAAAATCGTAGAAACGAATAGAACCCATATTTTTGGAACTCATAATCCCTTGGTCCTAGGTTCAAGTCCTAGTGGGCCCAACTCATTGAATAATAAATACAAATCACCCATTTTCATGGCATCAAAAATACCCTAAATTTAGCGAAAAGGGACATTCTTGGGACAGTTAAAAACAACAACCCACAACAAGCAATAATGAATTACAGATGAGCCTAAAACTGCTATAATTACACTATGAAAACAAAATCATTGATTGAAACCAACCCCTATTTAAAAGATCCTACTAAAAGGCAGGAGCTTATTGATCGTTCAGTAAGAACATCAGGTGGTGTAGAGGGTATTAAAGTTGTTGGTCGCTCTAAGAGCGGACATATTGAAATCCCGCGAAGAGAAGGCAAGAAAATATATCTGGTTAAACAGACTGCTGTAGCAAAGTAGTAAAAATGTTCTGTATCGGCAAATAATCCCCATTAAATCCAGCATGAATTGCTTCAATGTAGCGCTCAAATCCCTGTGGGTTTTCAATTTGATCTATCGCCATATAATTTAGCGGCGGCATATTAGCCTGTGCAGCCATCAAGTCAGCTAATAAGCGGGCAACTCTACCATTACCCTCACGGAAAGGATGAATCAAAATTAGCTCCACATGCACCATTCCCAAAGCATAAGCCAACTGAGAGGAGTCAGTAAAATGGCAAGGCGTATATTTTTTTAAATACTTCTTCTCTAAAACCAACATCAATTTTTCTATTTGTCCTGATGCAGCAAAAAGGAAACCACCCTTTTCCATACTTACTTCTCTATACTTACCAGCCATTGGATAGAGATCCCCCAACCAAAGCTCATGAATATTGCAGATATCCTCGGCTTTGAACTGGTAATCTTTGCCATAAAATTTTACCAGTTCTAATTCAGTGCGCTTCAACTCACTTTGCTCAAGCTCATCCATTATCTCTTTCGATTTAACACCCAGATAATTTTTGATCACTTCATTGTTTGAATCTGGCTCAAAGCCTTCATCGGAAGGAACGGAATATCGACCAGAATTTTTAAATACCATTTTCTATCCTATCGCCTAATCTGAGCAATTATTATTCTATTTTCGCTGTTTTTTTCCTTTGAATGCCCCTTAAGTGTCCCAATTGAAGATTATCAACAACTAAAATTCATATCAATCAAAAGATTAATTATTTTTTACATGGGATTATTTATCTTATTCACTCAACGAAGATTTTCAGCCAAATAATATTTTCGCTTGGGATCTTTTGGACTAGAACCTATTTCCACAACGAGCCCCCGCGCGACTAAAATTATTAAACGTGAGCGAGTAGATCTTGATGAGCGATCAATTTCATCTGCAATCTGTTGTGTTGATAATCCCTTACCATTTTTTAATGAACGCAAAATTGCTTCATCTATTTTATCCAATTGAAAATCACGCTTAGCATGTTTTTTTTCTGTAAAAAATGTTACTCGAAAATGTGTTCCGATCTCTTCCAAAAAAGGTTTCTCTAAACCAGCATCTAAACATGCTTCTATCATTCTTTTAATACCGCTGCCCCAGCGCTCAATCAACTTGAGTTCATGAAAAATCCGTCCTATAACAGGATTTCGCAATTTAGATATTCCATGATACAAATCATCCAATGTAAGATTAAAAGGAATTAACCCAGGATTTTCAATTTCAATTCTGTCATCAAAAATTGCGATTCGAATGGGTGCGCCACGCTGTGAATAATCTGCATGGACTATCGCATTAATAATGGCTTCTCGGATTGCAATTAAGGGAATAGTCCATTGCTCTTTTCTTCTCAATCCACTAATTTCAACTGAATGCATCAGATGTTTTTTGATAAAACTAGCAGCTTCATCTACTGCAATGACGGGATAAGCACGTATTTCTTGCGAGTCCAAAATATCTTTTTTATGAGTACCTTTAAAACGCCCAGCTTGTATCCATGCATCTGGAAAATAACGCTCCCGATTTTCCCCAAACAAAATCATGCCGCCCACTGTAGGCACCATTCGCCCTTGATATTTGGTCATTACTTTTAATGTTTCAAGATCGGATACTTTTAATTTGCGATACTCTGAAAACAACTCAGAAGCCACTCTGAAGTCAATTGCTTCAGAGCTTAGTGCTGGCATGGGCTCTTCATCATAACTTTCAGAGAGTGTATACCGACTGAGTTCTTTAATTAATATTGAATCGGCTACACGATTGGTCGATCCAATACGGACATATGTGCCTTTTTCAACTCCCTTATTTTTTAAGTAATGCGGTCTATTATTACTAGGATATATCTGTACTAAAATGATGTACGTATCTCGCCAGGGAGACAATTCAATATTAGGAACTAATCGTGGGCTGATGCTATCACTAATAATATTTGCAAGACGCTCTTCCAATAACAATGGATCACTAATTCCACGTACATGGCGAGTTTTATCCTCTACTCCAATAACTAAAGTACCACCTGAAGTATTGGCGAATGCAACCAAAGTACGTAAGACACCTTCAGGAGAGGATAGATCCTGTTTAAATTCGAGAGTCTTGCTCTCTGATAATTTTAAAATTTGAGTAATGTCCATAACTCTGAATTATACTCTGAAGAGAAACAAAAGTCTATGCTTCAGAGTCTATTTCTGAGAAGAAACTAAAAAACCATTCGTGATTTTTTCGTGATTGAGTTATGCTTCGTTATGCTCAGTTGTGCTATTTGCAATGGCCAACCAGCCTTAAAAGTTTATATAAATCAAAGGGATATGTTTCGAGCATCCAGCTCTAGCCCAACGCGATTTTCGAAATGCTATCAGCAACTATAACGAAGCCATTCGATTGGATCCGTATTATGCTTTGGCATATTACAACCGCGACACGGCCTATCAGGTTACATAAGGATTATTAGTGAATGAATAAAAAAAGTTCCCCTTACAATACGGTCTATAGCTTAAATAATTTAACCGGTGAAGAACACTGGAAATTCAAAGATGGTTACGAGCATCGCACACCGATCGTTATCGATGGTAATCTTCTTTATTATGGAGATGACATGGTATTTACGGCGGTGAATAAAAATACGAGAAAAATTGAGTGGAATTTTGTCGATAGCAAAATGAAATTTTCGCCAGGTGTCATATATAACGATGATATAATTTTTGGTGGTTCTCAAACTACTTTTCCTCCTGCTGGGCATGGTGTTTATTCTATAAATAAAATGACAGGAACGATACAATGGACTTTTGATGGTGGTCATAAAAAAAATAATGATGGCAATGATATAAACGAAGACTTTCCCAATGCGTCATGTGTGATAGGTAACACAGTCTATGCTTCTGGTTCCTTTGGAAATGTATATGCTATAAATGCTAATACGGGTTCTCTAAAATGGAAATATGCTTATACAACTGATGATCCGCGTGATACACCAATTTGCTCTGACGATACCGTCTATATCGGAACAGGTGTGGATTATAAGAAAGGCGTGCTTTATGCAATAAATGCAAAAACCGGAAAGTTGAAATGGCAATATAACACGGAAGAAAGAGCGTCTCCCCCATATATCAATAATGGTTCAATTTATTTTGGATCAATAGAATATCCTCCTTACCCAGCAGACCCTAAAGATTACCTCTACGCATTGGATTTACAAGGTAACATTAAATGGAAATTTGAAGCAGATGGTTATGTCAGATCTGCTCCGATCGCTGATAAAGGGATTGTTTATTTTATAACAGAATCTGGATCACTTTATGCAATTAATGCGATAACGGGTAAATTATAAAAAATTCCTATCTTGTGTAGGGGTGGTTCACGCAACCATTCAGTTCAGCTAAGTGCATTTAGCTGAACTGTTACGAACGTTTACGTTAATGTGCAATTTTTTCGTCTGAGTTCGTCAACTTATTTCAATCCATGCGCATGTTTAGTCGCTTCCAAATCGTAAATTGAACGCAACTCCACAAGCTTTCCATCCTCAACTTTTCCCAAAACAGCTTCCCAAACATTACTGCCGTTTTTAGTGAAATACTGCAAGACCATCGAAAAATGTTTGCCATCTAGCCCTTTAAAATTTAAATAGGGGTCAAACTTGGTAATATTCGATAAACTTACTTTTATATATTCCGTTGGATCCAAAAATTTTTCTAAAAATGTAGCTTTATCATTTGATTTCCAAAATGGAGAAATAAATTGAAAATTATCCGCCAGCATATCAGGATTTAAATCTCCTTTAACAATCCAAGTCTGGGTAAAATCGATAATTTCTTCTATTGTAAAATGCATATAATTTCCTTTATATCAAGTAGGGGATTTTTCAAGAAAATGTATTACATCTTTTTTATCCTTTTGACAAGCTCATTAAAACATGCGTTTAAATGAACTCACATTATACTAAATTCAATTATTATTAGGCAAAAATGTAGTGTTCCCATTATACATCCATCATGCCTACAGAACGTTGGAAATATATCAATACTGTGATGAAATAGGTTAATGGTAGCAATATTCAGGGATTTATTTAAACATGCAGGAATGAAGATGAATCAATTGTTAATGGATTTAAAAATAAAACATCCCATTATACAAGCGCCCATGGCACTTGCTGATAGCCCTGCCTTAGTTGCAGCGATTTCCAATCAAGGAGGATTAGGATCTCTTGGCGCAGCACTTTTTGATCCTGAACAGATTCGACAAAAAATTAAGGAAATTCGTCACCTTACAAATAAACCATTTAATATTAATCTTTTTGCACCCACAGAGACTCCCGCATACTCCAAAGAAGATATAAAAAAAGCCATGGCAGCATTGAATTACTTTCGAAAAAAATTAGGCATACCTCCGCAAGAAATTATTGAAATCAATCCTTCTGCTAATTTTGATGAGAAATTAAGTGTTATTTTGGAAGAGAAAATACCGGTTTTTAGTTTTACATTTGGCGTTTTATCTATTGAGACAATCAAAAAAATCAAAACACATGGAATAAAAGTCATTGGAACTGCAACAACCGTCCGAGAAGCCAGGCTGTTAGAAAAAAATGGTGTAGATGCCATTGTGGTACAAGGTTATGAAGCAGGCGGCCATCGCGGAACCGATTTGAAAATTATTTCAATTGATGATGCATTCATTGGAACAATGGCTCTCGTTCCTCAGGTTGTTGACGCTGTTAAAATTCCAGTGATTGCCTCCGGCGGCATTATGGACGGACGCGGAATTATTGCAGCACTTGCACTCGGTGCATCGGGAGTACAAATGGGCACTGCATTTTTAGCCTGCCCTGAATCCAGCATTCATCCAGAACATCGAAAACGTTTGATTTCAAGCACTGATGAAAGCACTCGATTAACAAAAGTATTTACTGGTCGAATGGCACGTTCATTAAAAAATGAATTTCTTATCGAAATGGAAAAAAGAAATTTCTCTATCTTAGATTTTCCAGTCCAGAGCGCTTTAGTAAAAGATATCCGTGAAGAATCAAAAAAACAAAATAATCCTGAATACATGTCGTTATGGGGAGGACAGGCAAGCTCGCTTTGTCGCAACCAATCTGCTTCAGAAGTATTTAGTGAATTATTAACTGAGAGCAATTCTCAACTTGCAAAAATCAGTCGAGAAATCATCTAAGTAATCAAAATAACCATTTTACTTCTCACTTTTGATTAAAAATGGGTATTGATCCACATTGAAGTCCAGGGAAAGCCCGATAATGCCTTAAGTTCAACAACGACAAAGCATCGAAGATGTAAGTGATAAAAAAGTAAATCAATAAAAAATTCCTGATCATCGATTGAAAGCGGCACTTGCGAACCAACGAACGCAAAACCTTGGCCTAATTCAATGAGAAAATCACGCACATGCGTGACAAGTGCATTTTCAATGTCACGCTCATGCGCTTCGTCACTGATCGTGAGAAAATCAAAATTGTAGAGGTCTTATAAAATGTCTCGCGCCAAATCTGATTGACTGGCAGGTAAGTGTTCGTGGTAATTAGTTATTTTATTGCTAGTGATACCTTGGCGCTCATATAGTCCTGATTCAATCTGCATCTCCATCACTGAGCGAGACCAGCCATTTTTAATGACCTGCTGGGCATACCAACTCCTTTCTGGTTCATTTTTAATCAGCTGCATAAGCCGCACTATATGTCCCCACGGCAATTGCGAAACAGCTTGTTTCGCAAATTCAGAACGGGGGTAAACAGTAGCAAAACGGCGCATATGCTCCAAATTTCGCTTAGAAAAACCCTGCATACCTGGGTTGGCAGTGCGCATATCATGCGAAAACTGGGTTAAAAAACTTTCTCCCCATTTGTGAGCCTTTTGTTTTTCAATCAATTCACCGCCCAACTCCCAATAAAATTGTATTTGCTCGCTATTGGATGCTAAAGCAGCTCTTATCTGCGCCGTCTTTAAACGAGCTTTAACACGAGATAAAAACTCTCTATAATTAGGGTCTAATGTTAATGATTCTTCGGTTTTCTCAAGCAATTTGTCCATGTGTAATTTTCTTTAAGCAAGTCGTTAAAATTCATTGGCAGGTGCATTTTCAAGATTTTTTTTACTTTGTCAGCAATGTATTGCGGAGCAAATTCATTTATTTTTCAGAATATAATTTTCTCCTACCCAACTAACTGTTGAATACGCTCCATTAATAAATTGATATAAAATTCTTTGATCAACTGGCATCGTTTTTCTTTTTTGATCGCTGTAAATAGTCCCAAATTTTTTTACTTGAAGACCATAAAAATCACCTTTTTCAGATTTATCAAACGCAATATCCGCTGTATAAGCTTCACATGGAATCGTTTTTGCATATTCACAGTCATTAAAATTTTCATAATAAATAACTTCTTTGTAAGCATTTACAATACTATTTTTATAAGGGACAAGGATGCTCAGCTCTCGATCCCTCACAACGCCATGCTCAAATTCCAACGATAATCCGAACCTATCCTTTCCAATCTCAATTAATTTCATAACAGGAAATTCACCATATTCACCGTCATACATAATAAATTGATTTTGCGCTTCAATTTGCCAATGATTTCGTTTTTTCACAAAAACAGCGGCTCCAATTAATGGGAGACAAGCGTGACAATCAAAAGGAATATTAGTGGGAATGGTCTTTGTTAAAAGAAAAATTTTATTTTTTTTATTTTCACGATAAGATTTGAAAAATATCGCTTGGACGAATCCTTTTCTTTTTTCAAAATAACTGCTGATATCTTCCTTATCAGGAAATGGTATATTCACCCATAAAGAAGACTTATTAATAGGATCATAATTTCCATAAATCATCATAAGGGCTTTTCTTTCTGAAAAAGAGGGTTGGCACACAAAAAATAATGCTGCAGCCAAGCAAGGCAAAACCGCAATACCAATGACCATTTTAAACCACATTTTCATTTTATCCCTCATTCAATATTTTGTAATAATTACCTTTTCTATGTTGTTTAATTTCAAACACATCAACAGATTTCTTCATTCCCATGCACTTCAACAAATAATCTGTAATTTGCTGCATAGGTTTTCGCAATCGCTCAACATCAGTGATGATGTAGCCAGAAGTAATGTCTTGTTTCATTTTGTGATTTGCTAATCGCTTAACTGCATATGCTGAAATATCTAAACCTTCAGCAATCGTTATAAAAGTTCTACGCAAATCGTGAATGATGAATGGAATACCAGAGGATTGAATAACCTTTTCCATTTGTTTGCGTGGTTCGACAATATAACCGCCAGCACCGCTGCTTGGAAAAACGTATTCTGTTGTCGCGATATTTTTACGTTGCGTTAGCAAATCGTAGAGATAATCGGAAAGTGGAAGAGTGTGTGAATCGTGGTTTTTAGTATCAACTATTGTAAGTGTTTTTTGCTTAAAATCAATCTGATTCCATTTTAATGTAGCGGCTTCTTGACGGCGCAACCCAGTGAAAATAAGCAAAATCAGGTATTGGCTCCAATTCCATGTAGAATCCATGTAGAAAGAATAACTAGATTCCGTTAGAAGAAATTGGAACGCATTATATGTTAAAAATAACTGAAATAACAGCATATTAAGAAAAATTCAGAAAATCGTAGAAATAGATAGAACCCATATTTTTGGAACTCATAATCCCTTGGTCCTAGGTTCGAGTCCTAGTGGGCCCATTAATGACTAAGTGCAATTTTAAACCGAAAAACCAGCCCATAGTAGATCTCGATTTTTTCGCAATTCCATTAAAAACGCGATGTTGACCTTCTCTTTTTAGTTGTAACGCATCTTAAAAAAATCGGATGTTTATGACCCTGAGATCTGTGATCTGAAAAGTTATTGTTTCATTTATATTAACCTGAGTTATGGATAATAACCCTTTTAAAACAAGTATTTATTGTAAGTACAAGGCGAAAACTTAAAAAAATGAGGAGTGTAGCACTTTCTATATGACTCATTTTTTTAAGTTTTCAACGCCGTACTTGCAATAAAGACGACGTTTTAAAAGGGTTCTTATCCATAACTCAGGTTATATTATGTTATGATCGTTTAAGCTGTAATGGGACTCGTATTTCTTTTAATTCATGGATAGAATGTGCTTAAGAAGCGATATTCTCTTTTTCTTATATGGATAAGCAGTATTGCATGTTTTGCTGCTCCTCCCGATAATGGCCTACAAGGAAATTTGATATTTCTCGGTGTTAATCACACTTCAACTAAATCTGTCTGGCTATCCCTGACGAATGCGGCAGGCTCATTCAAGCTTGAAGGTCCGGGCAATCAATTAGTTGATGAATGGAGTGAAAATCAAAGAGGTCTCAGATTATCCTTATCTCCTTTTGTTTCACAAGGAAATGGTGGAACACATCATTTAATAAATAGCGCTAATAATAAAAAACTGGATTCACAAAATCAAAACAGTGATATCGTATTCCCACCCTTTCCACCTTGGCAACCTGGCGAACCCAGTCATCCGATTGTAATTCCACCCGGATCACCAGGAACACCCAGTCATCCGATTGTAATTCCACCTGAATCACCAGGAACACCCACACATCCAATTGTGATTCCACCCGAGTCACCGGGAACGCCAACTCATCCGATTGTGATCTCGCCCGGGTCACCAGAAAAAGGTTATCCTATTCCTGAACCTACTTCACAGGTATCACAAGAATCACTCAATAATGGGGGAGAGAATTTCACCCAATCTGCTCCTATTACACACGCTCGACAACTCGATGAAGATAAATCCTGGAACGTATGGAGTGACAATTATTATTTTGGCATCAGAGATGGTCGCAATTTTGTTAATACAACGGGTGACGCGACTAATTTCGTTATTGGAGCTGATCGTCATATTACGACTAAATTAGTGGGCGGCTTAACCTTATCTTCCATTCACTTAGATACGACAGCGTTTAATAACGGATTAGAAAATAATGTGAGCGGTTATAAAATCGGACCGTATGTTGGATATCAGTTTTCTCCAAAGTGGGCAATTGACGGTTCTGTCAATTATGGGCAGTTTCAAAATAAAAATACTATTGTTACTCTAAATAGTGAATATGTTACCAAGTTAATAAATGCAACATTGCATTCTACGGGGTTATATCAATTCGGAAGTTTTCAAATCAGACCCCAACCACTCATTAGTTATACTTATTTTAAAAACCCCACCTATGATTTTAACGGAGCAATCAATAATATTCCGACTCAAATTACACGACAATCAGAACATTTTGCACTCGGATTAGCAGAATTTAAAATTGAAGGCAATTATACGAAAAAAACAAAAAAAGGTACTCTTATTCAGCCGTATACTGAAATTGGTATTGATTATGCCTTTACAAGACCATCTAACGATCAGGTTTATAGCGGCAATCTTGCTCTCGCAAGTCTTCCAAAAACGTCAGGATTATTTACGTTAGGATTAAGAACATTATATTCAAAAAAATTATTAATTCAGGCAAGCGCGAGTTATCTAAGCATTGGACAAAAAAATTATGATCTTTGGGACGCTAGATTGTTATTTGCATATTCTTTTATTTGATTTTAATTATTAACTAACTCTAAATTCTAAACGTGTGAGACGGTAAGCATTCCTTTTCATCAATAAAGTGCTATTGTGCATAATCAGGATACGAATGGGGAGCAACATGCATTTGCGTAGAAAAAAAATATAAAAAATGTTGCGGATGCGATTCCTGTCATGCGATGCTTCAGCGGACATATTTTGGAATGTTATTTATATTAAGGAAACGTAACTATGAAAGTAAAATCTTTATTGATCCTAGTTTTAGCCTCTTTCACAACTTCAAGTATTTTTGCAAACGGAATGAACAGTGGAAATTTAATTTCCCATAAGGAATGGTATTTACCCAATATCAAGTTGACAGATAAAGAAACTCAACCCGGCAATAGTGTTTTTTTTAACGTCATGAACAAAGCAAACATGTCAAAGTATGATCAGTTTCTTGAGACCTGGGATAGAGTCGAAAGTATTGCAGTTTCGAAAGATGATCCGACACTTGTGAATGCAACAGGAGAACATTCCTATTATTTGATGAACAACACATCAATGAATCAAATCTACACAGTGACCCGTTCCATTTGCACGGCAAAAGAAGTCGATAAAGGATTTCCCATAGAACAGTGTTCGAATATTAGCGATGTCATACAAGTTGATGCGGGTACTGTGGCAGAAAAGTCGGGTACGGCTTCATTGGACTGGCATAATGTTCAACCGGGGAAATATATGGTGACCTTTAGTACTTCCGTTCAAAACAATACTACTTTAATGATTATGTATTCCAGTTTTGATGCGCAGTTTATAACGGTGCCGCCTCAAGCGTAGAAGATAAAAAATTTCGAGGTGGTGTCAAGTATCATCGGCCTAATGGCAATGTTTCAGTTCCACCACCTTTAATATTGAAACTAATGTTGTTATTAGTTTTCTACAATGTTCGCTCAGAAAATGTTTGACTCCTACAATATCATATTGCTATTAACGCGTAAGTTTCAACACATTGCTTTGCTCAGTTTTAGTCTTTTTTTGTTTTTTACTAGCAGGCACAAACAGTGTATTGTGCCCGTATAAGGATTTTTTTCGCATACCAAAACAAGTCTTGCTGGTTGGACTTGATAATTGGTGTGATAACATGAATGAAGTAATTTGCAAACGTTGATAAATATGTGTAACTATATTTTCCGCTTCTTTCCCGCCTTTGGTAATAGTCACTGTTTTTTCTTCGGCAGATGGAATGCCTACCATATACAATCCCGATTCTGTCGTAATACCATTTTGTTGTTTAGGTATGTTACCTTGTAACAACTGATTCAATAACTCATATGATGTATTATAACCTGTTGCAAAAATGATTTTATAAAAACAAAATAAATTCACTATTTGATTATCACTAAAAACTAAATCATTTTTTTCTACATTGATATCACGTAACTCGCCCCAATTCTTTATTCCCATTTTTGCAAGATCATCAAGTGTGGTGGATACATCGAGCAAATGCTGATTGTTTTTTTTAATTTGTGCATCACAATATCGACACGCAATAGAAACATCATGCTTAAAATCTGACTGACTCGCTAAATCTTTTGTAATGCCCAAAGCAGAAAGACCGCTCCCTACAACCAATATTTTTGAACTAAATGGAAAACAATAAGCACCCTGATACCATGCGCTATGCATAATTTTACTTTTCCGAGTATTAATTTGAATGCCATCAAGAAATGTAGGAAATTTTGGCTGTTGACGCGCTCCGATACTCAGGATCACATTTTTTGTTGTGTACTCACCATGTGATGTGTTGACGTGATAAATCTCACGTTGATCTTTTTGAATAGAAGTCACTTTTATGTTGAATTTAATATTAAGATCATGCTGTTTTTGATAACGTTCGAAAACTGTAATGATTTCATCCCGTTTAAGATGATGAGCAGAATTGAATTCACTTAGATTAAGACCAGGCATAGCGATCTCACCCACAGTTTGTGCAAACTGAAAATTTGGCCAAACAAAATGCCATGAATTAGCGACACGATCAGATCCCTCTAGCACAGTATAATCGATGCTTTTTTGTTTTAAACAAAAGCTTGCGGCTAATCCCGATGGACCTGCGCCAATGACAATCGTATTGTAGTATGTTCTGGAGATGCTCATGATTTTTTCTCTCAATTACATTATTGATGTTTATAACTGTGGACCCATGTGCGTTTTCTGCCGTTTTCTTTTTTGATACCAGAAGAATTAAAAATAGACGAATTAATTTGATAATAACAATATATTGTTATTATAATAACGATAAGCATTTATTATTATGGTTCTTGGTTATGAATATTCGTGATTTAACCTATCTGGTGTCTTTAATCGAAAATCAGCATTTTGGGAAAGCAGCAGAAGCTTGTTTTGTGAGCCAGCCCGCATTGAGCATGCAAATCCAAAAATTGGAAAAGGTGCTTGGAATTAAATTATTAGAGCGTACGAATAAGACTTTATTGTTTACCGATGAAGGAATTAATATTGCCGAACGTGCGCGCCATATACTCAATCAGGTGGAAGAAATATATGATTTCGCAAAATTGGCAAAAAAACCTTATGGCAGTGCTTTAAAAATTGGTATTTTCCCAACATTAGCGCCCTATTTCTTACCCCTGATTATTCCATCATTAGCAAAAAAATATCCTGATTTGTCTTTATATTTGATTGAAGAACAAACGCAGAATTTGATTGAGAAGCTTAAAAAAGGAAAACTAGATGCTGCTTTTTTGGCTCTTCCTTTATTTGAAAATAGCTTTAAAACCGTCCCATTATTCGAAGAAGAGTTTTTATTGGCAACTCCCAGAAATCACGCATTCTCTCGTCTCAAAATAATTAAGCAAAGTAATCTTGATAATAAAGAACTGATGTTACTCGAAGAAGGTCATTGTATGCGAGAACAAGCTTTGTTACTTTGTCAAAAAATGAAGGCAACAGAAACACAGCATTTTCGCGCGACGAGCATAGAAACATTAAGACATATGGTCGCTGCTGGTATTGGAATGACGCTCATGCCACAATTGGCTTGTGATAATAATAAAAATATTTCTTATATACCATTTAGCGCACCTAAGCCCACTCGTTCTATTTGTTTGACCTGGCGTGACACTACAGCCAAACATTCTTTATTTAAAGAAATAGCTAGTTATGTAAAAAATATCTTGCGAAATCAAAAAAAGATAAATATTTTTCCGGAAAATTAACATTTATTAATAATGAGGAGGTATACTTTTCTTTGATAAGCCAGGAGGTGAATCTGCAAATGCTAAATTTAAAGCAAATAAACTGATGAAAATTGTAATGATCAATGTTCGCATAAATCCTCCTAAATATCTTCCCCCCACTTTTCCATAAAACAGAGTTTTTTTAGTTTACGGCGACCTGCATAGAGCTTGTCCTTTCCTTTTTGCTTTCCAATAGCCAGTAACGCGACCACACGCACATGATCAGGAATACCAAGCACTGATTTTACTTTGTCTTCAAAAAAACCCTCCATCGGTGCTGTGTCAAACCCTAAAGTTTCTGCCGTCCACATCATAGTCGTAAAAGCAATCATGACATGACGGTTGACCCATACTGCATAATCAGGGGTGATTCCCATTGCATTGCCTGCCGGGGCGTTAAAAGTTTTGTTTATTATTTCTTTTACCTTTTGATTCTGGTCTTCAGTGAAACCATGTTTTTCAGATTCTGCAAGCACATCATCCAAATTATTGTTTTTCGGCGCATTCAAATCACCACAACAAACAATAACCGCACCCGCCTCTTCTACTTTAGGCTGACCCATGGAAGCTTCACGCAAACGTTGCTTCTGTTCCGCACTGCGAACTACAATGAATCGCCAGGGTTGAAGATTATATCCGCTGGGTGATTCGATTCCTGCTTGAATAATGGTTGATAGAATATCATCTGGAATAGGCGAACCATCGAAACTTGGCGTGGCACGCCGGTCTTTTAAAACTTCACTGAGAAGGCGCTCTTTAGGTTCCATCTTTAAACTGGGTGTTTTCATTTATCTTCCTTGTATCGAACCTGCAAAATAATTATATATGATAACAGAAAAAGCTGTAATTATAATATACCCATCGTACCTCAAACGGCAGAAAAAGCATGAAACGTCAGCTGGTTAAAAAAATAGAAGATTGCGTGATTGGCGAGCTTAAGCATCCAATAGCCGACATGTTGTTGACTGCCTTCAATCCAAAATCAATAAATGATCTTAAAATAATTCCATTTAAGAAAAGAGGTGTTTTTGAAAAAACTATTATTTTAATAGAGCATCGCAATAAAAAATACATTTTAAAGGAAACTGAAAAATTTAATTTAAGAGAAAAAGCATGCGAAATATTAGCCATGAAATTGGCTTCGGATATTAATGCTTCGCCATTTTTAAAAGCAGCCGATTTTAAAAACAGTATTGTTTTACTTCAATATATACAACATGATTTTTCTGGCCTGGAAAATATTAAACCTGCCACAATTATTTCAATAGCGGATATATTAAAATCCATTCATAGATTAGACATAACAAAATATCAGGCATTATTTCCTCATAAAAATAAATTTCTACCTTTTTTATTAAATGAAATACAAACATTAACACTCGACTATCCGCATTTACATTTTTATCGAAAAATAATTCATATAATCAATTTCATAGAAGAAATACTCACGCCCTATAAATCAGATTTGTGCCATTATGATTTGCATCCATGGAATTTACTATTTTGTAAAAAAAATGAAAAAGTATTTTTTATCGATTGGGAAAGTGTCGGTATTGGAGATGGATTATATGATATTGCAACCATTTCAGCTTATTTGCGATTCAATCATCAACAAGAAAATATGCTATTGCAACAATATTACGGCGACAATTTATCTAAACAAATAGAATGGCGATTTTTATTAAATAAAATTCAGGCAACTTTGTTTTATTCCTTGGGATTTATTTTCGTTAATACAAAACATGGGCCTTACATAAATTTTTCTGATGAAAATCATTTGGTTCCATTCCAATATTTTGAAAAACCTATTTCAAATTTGTTTTTGCTGGATTTAACACCTGTTGAAAATTATCAGATGAGTTATAGAATGATAAAATCTGCTTTTATGTTGCTAAACTCTCCAGAATATGAAAATGCAGTACGTGATGTCATCAGCAAAAACTTAAATCGCTATCCTCGATATAATCAGATTTATCAAGTTGCATTATTACCTTTTCAAGAACGTGAAATTTTATATAAACTTCAAAAAAATATCAGACAGATTAAAACGAATGAAGATATAAGAGCATTATCTTTCTATGTCTTAATGCATTTATTTGTTAATAACTATCAAAAAAACATATCCTCGTTCTTAATTCTGTGCCGTCTGGTTCAAACCCTATTAAAAAACGAATGTAATGTCAAAATGGATATTAAAATCGGTAAAGATTGTTTTAATCTTAAAATAAATAAGCGATTTTTGTTTTTTAAAGAGACAAATTACGAAAATAATAAAAAAAACCAACAAACTGTGAGCTCAAAAAAAATGAAAAAGCTTGCATTTTAAAATGTTTCGCTTTGTAATATTAGAGCGTGTCATCAATTAGTTTGTATTAAACAAATTTTAAAAGGATAACACACAATGCAGAACATCAAAAAATCTCAGAAAATCTCAATGAAAAACAAATCAAAAACAGATAGAAAAAAAAATACCATAGATGTCAAAAAACCCAAAAAATTCCGAATTTTTAAAGTGTCAACTTTTCATCATTAACTCATCCCCATTCTCTCAAATTATGGCCGCGCACTATTTTCAATAAGGACAATAGAATGCGATTTATAATCAGGAATGAATTCTTTGGCGGTTTGGCCTATGATCGTATCGAAAGAGATTATTTTCATTTAGACCATCTTGCTATGCGAATTTTAACCGAACCGAAAAAAGATATTACCGCTTCTGAGAAAATTTCTTTTGAAACAGATGATAAAGAAATTTCTGATATAACCAACCAATTAAATCATATGGGTTTAATCGATAATTCTCATTTTTTAGGAAATCAATCACGTGAAGGCATGTTGTCCGCGCCGACTCGAATTTTTTTAGAAATTACTTACGAATGCCCAGAAAAATGTGCTCATTGTTATACAGAATCAGGTAAAAGAAGAGCGAATGAAATGTCGTTAGTCGAGAAATTTTCTATAATAGACCAAATGGCTGCGATGGGTTGTTTTCGTTTATCGATCGCTGGAGGAGAACCCTTAGTGGATCGTGATTTTTTCCCCGTTGTAGAACGAGCCATAGCAAATCATATTGATGTGTCATTTTCTACAAGCGGCACACCTATCACTGAAAAAGCCGCTAAAAAATTAGCTGGACTGGATATTCGCACCATCAACATCAGTTTGGACGGATATGACCAAACCTCGTACGAGCAAGTACGCGGGAGCGGCAGATATCAGTATATGCTTCGAGGTGTTCAGAATTTACGAAAACATTATTCTGGAAAAATTGCTGCAAAATGCACTTTAATGACATCAAATATCAAACATTTAGATCAAATCATTAAGCTGGCAGAAGATTTAAAATTTGATGTGGTGAAATTTAATTGTGTCCGCGAGGCAGGTCGTGCTGGAGAACATACTTCTCTCATTCCAACACAAGATGAATATATTGAGTCTATGAAAATATTAGCAGATTTTTATAATAATAAAAAAAGCAAAATCAAACTGGTTTTACCTGTTAATCCTTATCAAAAGTTTGGCGACGATAGCGCTTCTGTCATTGATGATTTAGGTTTTGGTTGTTATGCAGGAAAAGAAAGTTTTTGTATTACAGCAGAAGGACAGATTCAACCTTGTACCAGCTTTGGCCCTCTTCATTATGTGGATGGAAATTTGCGTGACCGCAGTTTGTTGGATGCATGGATTTCAGGGCCTGCAATGAAATTATTTAGAGGACTAGAAGGCAGTAGTGCCTGCCAAAGCTGTCCATCTTATCAAGGATGTAGAGGAGGATGTTATTTGCGCTCTTTTTCAGCCTATGGAAACATCAATGCGACAGATCCCTATTGCTATGAACGAAAAAACGATCCCCTGCCTCAATCATCAACAAAATATCGTGTTTTTCCCGTAAAAATAGTAGGTTAAAGTATTTTTCTAATAGTTTCAAATTAATCTCTTTTTGGCAGAAATGATCAATAAATTTACATAAAATTATAATATACTGATACTATAAACATATCAAGAATGAGAGTGAGATATGGGTATTTTAGATAATCAGTATGCTGCTATTAACGATAAAGACAAACAAGGTTTTTGTTCTGCGTTTTTAAAATGCAAAAAAGGTAAAGCCGAATCAATACTCGCCAAGCAAACTATGGAGTCACTCACACAATTGGATGCTAGTTTTACTAGGATGTTAGAACAGGACCCCGAATCTCAGATTGATCAGACAGCTGCCTATCAGGCACTTCTCAAAAAAATGGAATCATTGGAACAAAAAGCCATTATAACAATCCTAGAGCCGCCGCCCAAGGATCTAAAAAGACTAATAGGCGTCAAAAAAAGAAACAAAAAACGAGACATCCATGTAACATGGCTGACGGGCTATATATCCGAAAGCATATCACCTGATGATACAAAAAAAGGGCCAAAAGAGTTTAGTGATCAGCCAGCAGCTACTTTAACTGCACCACATCAACAAGACAATGCTCCTGTCACAATCCATCCGCCAGCACAGCTTCTCGATGTAAAAGAAGAAACCAAATCTCCGCTATCGGTACCGGTATATCAACAGGTTCTAAACCGGGCAAACGAGGCAATTAACGAACTTGAATCATTTGATCCAAAGAATCATGAAGCGCGCCTTAGGGAAATCACAAAGCGCGCCAATAACCTAATGAGTTTATCAGAATACACTTATTATACTCTTCTTCCTGAACTTGAAAAATTTAAAAGTGATCATCCCGCAATAGAATTTGACGTCCTCAAACAACAAGCTTACCAATCGGCAGAAGTATTGGCTAAGCTTGAAACAATACCGTTTAATCAAGCACTCGTCCGCAGAGACTGGAAGCAACAAATAGACGCCGCTGAATCTTTTGAGCAATTAAAAGGTTGCATGAATGCGATACACTCTGTGTACGACATGAAAATCAAGGAACAGCAAGAACAAAAAAATACCAAAGATCAAGAACAAAAAGATATTCTTCAAAAAAGAGCAGAAGAACCCTTCAAAACAGAAGGGACTCCACTTTTAGAAGCGGCAAATGCGCTGATTAATCAATTGCAGGAAGAAGCTGATAAAGAAAGTTGCCGCGTCACATTGGCAGCATTTACCGATGTAGGTGACCTCCGTCAATATGTTCAGACACTAACAGAATTGGTTCCACAACTCCAGCCCCCAGAGCACGAGGATTTTCAAAGGGCAGAGAACCTGATTGATCAACTGGCTGGTCTTGAGCCGCAAAAAAAACGAGACTCTACTCGTGAAACTTATCTAGCAAGCTTAGCAGGAATTACCAATGCCGGTAATATGGTGCAATTTATTCAACAATTAGAAAACAATCTTGAAGCTAAAAAACGTGAAGTTGCACAAAAGAACACAAGCTTGATAGGGAAAACAATGTCTTTTTTTTCTCCGAGCCCTTCGAGTCAATCAACATCAAGCCCGTCCGTGACGCCCCAGCCCAGCAAACGCAAGGATTCATAGCGGATGCTGTACTAGAAATAATTTTATCGCTATTTGACATAGTCTGGTATCATGTCAGCGTTTATTTATCTTAAGAGGGATTTTTATGAAAACTGTTTTTCGAATTTCTGTTTTACTCACACTCACTATTTTATTAACCAGCTGCGCTGTGGCGGGTATTTTATAAGCTATTAAAAGGATACACTCATGAAATGGACTATTTCATTGTTAAAAACAAACAACATCGTAAAATTGATTGTTTTATTCACGCTGGCATGTTCTTTTTCTTCAACTGCGTTTGCGCGTCACTGCAAAAAACATCATTGCACACCGCCCGTGGAAACAGTTTATAAAGATCAAACGCCCGTATATACTTTTGTGCCTAACTGGTATGTTGGAGGTCATGTAGGTGTTTCAAGAACGCATGATAAGGCAGCACCAGGCTCAGGCGATTCCGTTACACAAATTGGCCCAGGTTGGACAGCTGATTTAGGATACAATTTTTATCAATATCACCGGGCAACCTTTGCAGGCGAATTAGGTTATACGCAATATCACAATTCAAATGAAACAACCCCTGGCACCAATGTGGCTTCGACAGAACATTTTGCAGCTTATCTGGCAGCAGTCGGGCAGTTTTCACTGATTCATAATTTGAGCGTGCTGGGCAAATTAGGTGTGGCGTACAGTTATGCCAAAAAAGTATTTACAACAACAGGTGCATCAGCCAGTGCGAATACTTATAGCCCTTATTATGGCGCAGGTTTTTCGTATAATGTGACACCGCAAGCTGCGTTAGTGCTGCAATGGGCCCGAGCTCGAGGAAATGGAAGCACAGGCAGCACAGATTTGACATCGCTGGGTGTGACGTATAATTTTCTGTGATCATTCTTGACCGAGCCGCATAAGGTATAGCGGCTCGGTTAAACATTTAAAAGTTTAAAAATGGAAAACAAAATCAAGCGAACCGCGATTATCCGTAGGTGAATTTTTAGATCCTGTCATTCCATTATTGTTGAAAGAATTATAATTCATATAATCGTATTCCAATCTTCCCGTCAGTTTTTTATAAAGCGGAATTTCAACACCTAAACCCGCATTAAACCCACCCGTCCAATGCGTATAATTTGAACCAGACATCCCCGACCAGTCTTGCACTTTAAATTCCGTATCGATATAACCCAAACGTCCATAGACCAAAGGTCCCGTTTCAGTGAATCTATAACCGGGTAAAACAGATACGCCGAGACTCGTACCAGCAGAGAATTTTCCATCATATTGAAACCCGGATGTATTCAATGAGTCTTTGCCGCTTGCACCGCTTGTGCCAGCAAACAATTCAGCAGCTAAATAATAATGACTCATGAAATATCTGCCATAACCGCCGAACAATCTGCCATTCCAGCCATTTGCATGTGTATTCAATGAACCAATAGGATCATCAAAAACCCATGGATTACGTTTTATTTGAAACCCTTCGTAACCAACACCAACACCGGCATAGAAACCGCCAGTCAAGCCAAGTGAAGGAGGACAGGGGCAATCATCCATTGCATCATCATAACCATCTTCATAACCATCGTCGTAACCATGATCATAGCCTTTGTTATAGGTATGATGGCTGGGCTGCGCAAATGCGTTAGTTGAAAATATAAAAACGGGGATTGAAATGAGTGTTAAACATAATTTGGATAAACGAAACATCTTGTTCATATAAAATTCCCTTTAATTGGTTCCAAGAGGTATACACTAATTAATTTTTCCCTAACAAGTCAATCGACATATTGAAACTGCTGTGCAAGCTCGTATTCTTCGGGCGTATTAATCTCCAGCGTTCGATCGGAAGTTAAACAGACTCGGATTTTGTAACCATGCTCCAGAACGCGTAATTGTTCCAGAGATTCTGTTTTTTCAAGCGGTGTTTGAGAGAGGGTTTGGTAAGTCAAAAGAAAATCCCGTCGAAAAGCATATAAACCCATATGATGAAAAACTGGAGCATTTCCAGGAACACGAAAATAAGGAATAGGTGCACGGGAAAAATAAAGCGCATTGCCTTGCAAATCAGTAATGACCTTGACTGCGCCGGGATGAGTGTAATCTGTTTCTCGATCCAAAGGATAGGCAAGCGTGGTCATTTCCGGCGATTCGCCGTTGAGATACGGAGCAACGAGTTGTTCTAACATGCGCGGGCGGATAAAAGGCTCATCCCCTTGCAAGTTGATGATGACATCCATTTCAGGATAATGACTTGCCGCTGCTGCGACTCGGTCAGAGCCAGTAGGAAGATCGGGGTCAGTCATGATGGCTTTGCCGCCTATGCGATGAATAACAGAAGCGATTTCTTCACTGTCTGTCGCGACCACGACATCTGTCAGCACTTTGCATCGGGAAGCATTTTCATACACCCATTGAATCATGGGCTTACCTTGAATGGACAGCAAGGGCTTCCGCTTAATGCGGGTCGATGCCATGCGGCTAGGGATCACGCAGAGTATCTTCATGTCAAACTCCAAAATGGGAGAGTATTTTATCTGAAGAGCTCGTGTTGTGCACCTTGAAATTTACTTGAGGGGAGAAGAAAGCCGCGAAGTATACCTCTACTTAGGAGTCACTGCCATTAAGTTAAGCGAAAGCTGATTAGAGCGTCATCCCGGAATTTAGTAGCGCTTAATTCGCGCTCTTTGCGAGTTTAGCGCTACTTAATGTCCGGGATCTACTTATCATTTGGGTGGATCCCGGACATTAACTCACTCTAAATTCGCGAAAAGCGCGAATTAAGACTGAGTAAATTCCGGGATGACGCTCTAATCAGCTTTCGCTTAACTTAATGGCAGTGTACTTAGGAGTGGGATGGCGTACTAGAATTAGTCGTCGCATCATGCGCCGCTTTTTGAATTGCCTCACCGCCTTGCTGCATGTCCTCTCCAAAACCTTTTGCCGTATTACAGCCTGTCAGCACAAAAGTTGAAGCCAATAAAACTCCTAATACAGATTGCACAAATCTCATCACACAACTCCTTTAATAATCGTCATAACCACCTACATTACCAAACACTTGACAGCATGCGCGTCTGCTTAAACACGGATTTTTTCCGCATGAGGGTTCTGTACAAGCACAACTGCTGCACGCACAATCCTCACAGACTGTACCACAAGAACCGCAGGTATTGTAAGACGATGAGCAGGAATAACAATCTGATTGAACTCTACAACTATTACAACTTGCAAAACATGAAGCAGAAAATAAAAATCCAAAGATGATGATTAAAAATGCGAAGAGTGTTTTCATGTCCAGTTCCTCGATCATAAAAACAATAGAAAAGAATTTATTAAGTACATTATAACATTACTAATGAATGGATAAATTTGCTAGAAAATCACCTAAGAAGAAAAATCTGTGCGGATTTTTTACTCTAACTTCCAAATACCACTCCAATCTGCTTCAGGCGGCTCTGACTTAAAGTGTTCACATCGTTTAATCAATACCCCTGCTACCGTATCTGCTGGATAGATTTTTAAGCATTCTACAAAGAAAGAAATAGCCTCATCCCATTGTCTTTTTTGATAGGCAGCAAACCCTTTCGCAAAATTCATCGTATATTTTTCAAAATCATAAGTTATTTCCATGTAGGTTTCTGCAACCAGCTCATAAATATAATGCGCCTCATTTCTCCCTTTTACTGTGATACAGTCCAACATTCGCAAAACAAAATCATTCTTTATTTGATGATAAACCACATCACTCACGATAATTTGAGTGCCATAAATTTTATTGATGCCTTCCAAACGACTAGCGATATTAATTGCATCACCAATCGCCGTGTAACTAATTCGTTCTGACGATCCAAAATTTCCGACAATCGCTTGGCCGAAATGAATTCCAATTCGAGTGTGCAAAAGAGGCTTGCCTTGTTCTTGCCATGTTTCATTTAATTCTTCAGAAAGATTCAAACAGCGCAATGCCGCCTTTGCCGCATACAATGAAGGTTGTTCGATAATCGATGGCGCCCCCCAAAATGCCATGATGGCATCGCCCATGTATTTATCAATCGTGCCGTGATTCATCACTATGACTTGCGATAATTCATCGAAATAATCGCAAAGATGAGGAGATAATTTTTCAGGATCCATTTTTTCTGCAAGCGAAGTAAAATCTTTAATATCAGAAAATAAAATCGCTAGCGGTTTTTTTATTCCGCCAATTCGTGCATCTTCGCCAGTCTCAATCAATTGTCGAACCAATGCAGATGGAACATAACGTTGAAATGTTTTTAATCCTTTTTTCATTGAATAAAGTGCTTCAGCTATATAACTAATTTCAAGAATACGTGACACAATTGGCTTCTCATCTGTTAAAACAAAATCTCTGATACGACGAATTTCTTTGGTAATTTCATTCAGCGGATGCACAACACGAGAAATTAAAATAGAAACTGCAGTGATACCAAAAATTAAAATAGTTAAATTGATTAATAATGTGAGCAAATGTGTTTTGTAAACATCACTCATAAAATCTTCAGTGGGAGATACGACTCCTATGATCCAGTGATTATTACTGCCAAAAGAAGTGAGAGGCAAATAAGATGCGAGATAATCTTTTTTGTTATATTCATAAATAAATTCTGCGCTGTGAGTTTTGTTGTATATATCAAATGATTCTGCAATCCAGGGAGATTTTTCTAAATTTTTTATGTTTAACAATGCCGATTGATTATATTGAACAAGATTCGGAAAAGCAATCAATTGCCCATCTGAGGAGACTATAAATGTAATGCTGTGCGCACTCACCTGAGTTTGCTCAACCAGATCACGCATATTATCCAGTCGAACTCTTAAATTTACGACACCTAGCAAGGTATTATCATTTTTATAAACAGGTGTCGCTACACTGGTTCCCCTATATTTTGTCATCTCGTATGCGTAAATTCCCATCCACACAGGTTTTTTTTCATTTTTAGCGATAATATACCAAGGCCGTAAACGTGGATCATAACTTGGGTTATCTGGATTGTATTGGACAATCTCTGAATGAAGCTTGCCATCATCTGTTTTCTCTACAGAAACATAATGACCAGCGGTGTCAGCCCAAACAATTGATTGCACACTGGGAAATAAATCGATTTCATTTCTCATGAGACTCTGAATATAAGTTTCCACTTCACTGGTTGAATCGAGCACGTCTAATTTTATAAGCTCGGCAAGCGCATGACTTTCAATTTCAGCATTTTTTAATTCATTCTGAATTTGAGTGAATGCCGTATAAGAAGCCTGCTTCATTAAACCAAATGAAAAGTCTTCCATGCTGCGCGTAAATCTGATGTGAGTAATAGCGATAAGTGTTAACATAGACAACACAAATAGCGTCACAAATATGGCGAGGATACTGAACTTTAAGGTCACGACTATTTTTTTGGATTGTCGAATCAAATATTCGAGCATTACTGACATCCTCGATTTAATTGAGCACTTGCAACACCTTTATTATAGAGTAAGAAATGCATTTTTGCTGGTTTACTTAAGAGGCATGATAAATGATTATATTACAAACAAATTATGGAGATATTTCGATTGAGTTGGATTTTGAAAATACTCCGGCTACCGCGAAAAATTTTTTAACGCTTGCCAAAAACGGTTTTTATGATAATACGATTTTTCATCGAATTATCAATGGGTTTATGATCCAAGGAGGGGGTTTTGGGCCCCATATGCAACAAAAAAAATCTTCTGCGGCTATTGAAAATGAAGCAGATAAAGGCGGGACTAACAAGCGATATACCATTGCAATGGCGCGGACTGCTGACCCTCATTCTGCTACTTCACAATTTTTTATTAATGTCGCAGATAATGCCTTTTTAAACTTTAAATCTAAAACGATGGAAGGCTGGGGTTATTGTGTGTTTGGGAAAGTGATTGCAGGGATGGAAGTAGTAGATAAAATCAAAATAGTTTCGACGACGCGGAAAGCAGGCCACCAGGATGTACCAGTGGATGATGTGATTATTGAGAAAGTTGTGGTGAATGCGGAAACATCAGACATCGTCACTGGCGCGTAATTGAAGTCCGTCATTGCAAACCTGCGCTTTTTGCAGGTCCGCAATGACGAATTTTTAATTTTTTCTTAAAATAAAGAAGTAAAATTATTCCGACCGAGTGACAGCAACCCACTTTCCCGCACCTGTCAAGCTATCACAAAAAACTTCACTGCCAACTTGCAAGTCTTTTTCCGCCGCGTAAATTCGATTTATCTGTTCAAGATTTTTATCAGGGTTTAACGTCAATTCTGCAATGTGATCCAATAGATCCATTTGCTTACTATCATGAATAAAATCATCTTCTGGACCACTCAACATAACTCCCCAACAATCCCAAGGCAGCATTTCTACTTTATTTAAAGCAGCGAAATCCTGCAGCAATTTATTACGAATATATCTCCAGCCCGTCACTCGATTAATATTTCCTGTGCCAAATTGATCAGCTTGCTTGGTTCCCGAACGACAACGAAGCCAAGCATCACCCGCAACAAAAAAAGAATTCCTCGAAACATTATAAAAATCGTCTTCTGCTTTCACATGATATTTTTTTATAAATAGAGAATTCATCCGGGCATTTATCAAACACCATGATTTTTTATTTTCATCCCAATATTCCATCAATGTTTGGTCATGATGAAATCCTGGAAATAAAAAAGCAGTAAATCCAAATCGCAACCGTGCAGGAATTTTTTTATGTCTCAGGACAGAACAGAGCAAAAGTGAAAAATCACGACATGAACTTAATATTTTTTTCGATATTTCTCGAGGACTATGAAACAGAGTATCATCCAACTCAATAACTTTTTGTATGATTTGCTTAATTTGACGACAATCCATTTCGGCTAACCGGGAAGGCAAGACATCACAATTAAATGATTTTGCATCTAAAAAATGCAAAAGAATTCCATGCAGAATTTCGCATAATTGACTGATATCGTCTGAAAGATTTTCAAAATAAGATTGATAAATTCCAGGATCTGAAATAAGACTTTGTTGACTATAATAATTCGTTAATGCATTTTCTTGCATAATATGTCTCATTGCTGTGTAATCCAGTTTTCCATTCGCATTTTTGGGTAATTCTGGCAAAACAAAGATATGCACAGGTATCATATAGTCAGCCAAAATATTTCTGGCGGTTTTTTTGATATATTCAGCAGAAAACTTCGAATGACTAACAAATGCAATGACATTTATCACCAAACCATCAGAGGAATTTGATTCAGGCAAAATTGCAACAGAATCGGTTTCAGCAATTTTTTTCAATGCCATTTCTATTTCCAATCTTGAAACACATCGTCCGCGAATTTTCAGCTGATCATCCAATCTTCCTTGATAAATTAAACCGACTGTATCATCCCATTTCACCCAATCCTGCGTGCGATACCAGCATTGTTCATCGTCAGGAAAATAAATAAATCGATCATGAGTTAATTTTGAATCTTGCCAATAAGAATCGACTACTTGCGGGCCCGATAAACACAGCTCGCCTATTTCACCTTTCTTGACTTCTTCAAATTCATTATTAATAATTTTAATGCGCTGCAATGGAAAAGGCTTTCCGATCGGTAATATTTCATCATTTCTTTGCATTATTTTCCATTGATAGCCAGTGCACGCCACCGCCGCTTCCGTCGGCCCATATAAATTATCAATAACAGATCGAGGGGCTGCCTCTTGCCAGGATTTTGTAAGAGACGCGGACAAAACCTCTCCGCAAAAAATACTATACTTCAGCGATGGAAAAATATTTTCTTTCAACTGGCCAGTTTGTTTTATAAAATTTGCAGACGAAGGAACCGATGCCCAAAAAGTCAACTGATGCTTATCCATAAAATTTTTCCAGTGTATTAAATGAGCGCCCGTGATTGAATAAACACACGCACCGACTGACCAAGCAACAAATAAATCATGCACGGAAAAATCAAATGTCAATTCAGCTAATTGACTAAATTTATCTTTTTCTGTGGGCTGAGACCGATTAACCATATTTTTCACATACGTCAGTGCGTTTTGATGACTTACCCTGATGCCTTTAGGGTTCCCTGTGCTGCCCGATGTAAACATGAGATAAGCATATTGGGATAGATTTTTAAAATTAAAATTGAAGCCAGCATTCTCGGAGATATTGACAAATTGATGATGTGAAAAACGAAAATCCTCTTCTAAAAAAGATTTTTTCTCAGAAAAAATAATGAGTGATTTTTTACAATTTAAAATGAAATTTTTGATTGTTTCTAATGGGTTGTTATCAATGATGATCAAATTCGTATTGACTGCATTAAAGAGAGTTAAATTAATTTCTGAAAGGTAGTGCGCATTGAGAGGAACATATGTCTTTCCAGCTAACAACACGGAAATCACAGCAGAATAAGCTGAAACATGACGAGAGGTTAAAATAACACAACGTTCATCTTGGAAATGGCTCAACACTTTTGCCATTCTTAATGAAGATAGATACAATTTTTCATAAGTATAATATTGATCATCTACCCACAATGCATTTCTTTCTGGAAAATTTTCAACAGATTTTAAAAAGCCATGCAGCAACGATTCTCTGTATATCTTTAATAATTTATTTAATTCTTGCATAACTTATCCTATTTGATTTTAATGTTGAAAAACAGCAGCAGCAAATGTGGCTCCTAAGCCAACGGTTGCCATAAGATAGTAATCACCCGAATTAAACTTACTTTCATTTTTTGCACTGACATAATTAATAAAAGTATCTGAACCAAAACAATGTGAATATTTTTTTATGTTTTCTAAATAAATTTTTTCTAATGGAATATTGATATTATCTGCCACACGTTTCCAGGAAGGAATGTTGACGTTATGCGGAATAATAAGATTAATTTGCTCTTTTTTTAAACCTGCTTTATTGATTGCATCTAAAATAACACTTGAAAATAAATGGACGTATTGAGTTTCAAATGATTGTAATTTATCGCCTGATAACCAAATTCCTTCTGCATATTCTCCAGCAATTTTAATTGAACTGGATAGCAATTTATTTTTGTTTCCTTGTTTACTGAGTAAAATAGCTGTTGAGGCATCTCCCAAAATAGCAGTGTTAGGAATGTATCGCAACACATGAGTAAAAGCATAATCACCACAAACTATAATCGCATTACATTCATCATGGCTGGCTAAAACATGAGATAACATATCAATGGAAGAAATGGCAGATGCACAATTATTGATGGATGTTCCAAATGCGATGGTATCATTTAATCCCAGGTCTTCTTTGACTTTTCGTATCAGTGAATCGCCAAAAGGTGCGATTACTTTTGCCGTGTGGCAATGGATCAGATATTTGATGCTGCTTTTTTTAAGGTTATTATTTTTGATAATTTCTTCAACAGGATATTTAATAAAATCCAATAACGGAATTTCCTGAGCAATAGGGATTTTTTCTATGCCATAAATTTTTTTATAAACTTTTATTTCGATATCGTTTAGATTAAGTAATTTTCCGGCTTGTTCTATGGTTAAATATTTTTCTGGAATAAAATATTTTGCATCGTTCATATATAACATGGATTCTCCTCGTCTGATTTTTTTGAGCGTAAAGTAAAAAATAAACAATAAAAAAATGGCACTAAAATTAAAGCAAATAAAGTTCCTATCGATATACCTGACACAATCACAATTCCTAAATCAAAATGACTTTTAGAGCCAACACCGGATGAAAAGATTAATGGTAACCCTGAAAAAAACATAGCTGCTGTTGTCATCATGATTGGACGCAACCTCAATGCGGCTGATTCTAGTATTGCTTCACGATGTGAAATATTCTTGTCTTGTCGGATTTTTTCTGCAAATTGAATAATTAATATGCCATGCTTGGAAATTAACCCCATTAAAGTGAGCATGCCAATTTCTGTATAAAGATTTATGCTGGAATTTGTAAAATATAATGAAAATAGTACAGAAAAAAAAGCGCCGGGCAAGCAAGAAAACAAAACAATTATTGGCAAAATAAAACTTTCAAACAATATTGCTAGCAATAGATATATCAATACAAACGCTGCTAAAAACAAAATCCACCCCTGATTGACTTCTTTGATTAATTCGCGTGATTCTCCTGAATAATCAATTAAAACATGGTTATTATCTGAAAGTTTTTTTAACGCATTTTGTAAGGTATTTAATCCATCTGACACACTCAATCCAGGACGCATAACTCCGCTTAGCGTAATCGATTGCATTTTTTGAAATTGATTTAAATAATCTGCTTTAATTGATTTTTTTATATCAATCAATGAAATTAAAGGGACAATATTTCCAGATTGATTTCTTAAATATATTTTGTTAATAGCATCAGCCTCATTTGTAATGTGCAAAATAACAGGATAATTTTCACCTCGCATAGTAAATTGCTGAATTTTAGTATCGCCCAACATTAAATTTAAATTATTGGTAATATCATTGATATTGATTCCAAAATTCGCCGCTATATTTCTATCAATATTCAAATTATATTGGGGTTTCTCAAAATGCACATCTTGCTCAAGAAATAAAAATTTTCCTGACTTCATGGCTTGCAATTTTAAATTATCACTTAATTGATATAATTTTCCATAATCCATTTCACTTTTTAAAATAAATTCTATTGGCATACTGCCACTCACTGGCAAAGCAGGAGGCTCAATCACTGTTCCATTGATTCCAGTAATTTCATCCAATTGCTGCTGTATTGTTAAACGTAATTCTCTAGCTGAATGTTTTCTCTGATTTTCTGGCTTGAGTGTAATAAATGATAAGAATTGATGTTCTTCTGGCACATTATTAATATAAATATATCGATCAATTTCCGAATTTTTTTGATAAATTGAATTTAATTGATTGGTATATTTTTTTAAATAAGCATCAGTAGTAGAAGCCGGTGCTTTACCTAATATTTGCAAAAAACCCTGATCTTCACGAGAAGCAAGTTCTTTGGGGAGTGAGCAATATAATAATCCGCTTAATAATAAAATTATAAAAAAGAGACCTACCAGTAGATGCCCATCACGGAAACTTAACACACGCATCAGGATTACTTGATATCTTTCTTTCATCCAGTTAAAAATTTTCATAAGTTTTTCATTAAAATGATTGTTATGATAAAATAATAATTTAGAGCACATCATGGGCGTTAATATAATCGAGACGATACAAGAAATTAAAACTGAAGCAGCCAATGCTAAAGCAAATTCACTAAAAATTTTCCCTGTTAATCCACCGATAAAAATTATTGGCAAATAAGCAACAGAAAGAAGAATGCTCATACTGATCACTGGTATTATCATTTCTTCTATACCTCTTAGCGCAGCTGTGTTGCTTCCCATCCCCTTTTCAAGGTATCGGTATATATTTTCAAGGACCACAATCGCATCATCAACTACCAAACCAATTGCAATCACCATGGCAAGCAAAGTCAATGTATTAATCGATGCGTTTCCCAACCATAAGATCCAACCCATACCAATAATTGATAATGGTATGGCAACAATTGGAATGAGTGCTGCGCGTAAACTTCCAAGAAATAGTAAAACCACTGCAATTATGATGAAAAAAGTCATAAAAATTGTTTTAGTCAAATCAGACAATGCTAATTTGATGTAGCGGCTTGTATCATACACCACCGATGCGCGAATATTTTTTGGCAAAATTTTCTCGATCTCTGACAAACTGGCATTCATTTTTTTAGATACTGCGAATGGGTTGGCTTCTGGAAGTAATTTTACAAACACCATCGTAGCAGGCGTGCCATTCACTATCGTTGTAATGTTATTACCATCAGGCCCAAGACTCGCATGCCCGATATCCTTGAGACGAAGTACGTTATCACCTAATGATTTAACGATGATTTGGTTAAATTGCTGTTCTGATAATAATGCACTATTTGCATCGAGCAAAAACTGTGTGCTGCCAGTTTTTTGAATGCCAATGCTTGATGTGATGTTCTGATTTTTTAAACTTTCTGCTACGTCCATCGGCGTTAAAAAATTTTCATCTAACCGATGGGGATCAAGCCAAATCCGCATTGCCGGTGATTCCCCCATCACTTCAACTTCCGCAATATCAGGAATTAATTCGATACGTGGTTTTATCATGCGCTTGATATAATCATTGATTTCCAAATTTGAAAGTGAGCGGCCCATAAATGCAATGATAAAAGCAGGTTTATCATCTCCTGATAATTTCTTGACAATAGAATCGCCGCTTTCTTTTGGCAATAACTGTTTGACAGAATGAATTTTATTCATAACATTATTGAGAAGAAGCTGGTCATTGCAACCCAGTTTAAAATGAATCTGGATATCACTTTTTCCAAATGAGCTGCTGGATTGAATATAATCGATACCTTGTAAATCAAAAAAAGTATTTTGCAATACATTTGTCAAAGTACTTTGTATCGTTTCTGCTGATGCGCCAGCATATTCAGTTTCAACATCAATGATGGGCATAGTGATTTTAGGAACAAGTCGAAAGGGTAATTGATAGAATGCCATCCCGCCAAAAAACAAAATAAAAATGCATAGAGATAAGGATAATATGGGTTTTTTTATAAAATAACTTGTCCAATTCATTTATTTATCCCTGTTGAATTTTAATTTTTTGACCATCAAATATTTTTTCCTGACCAACACTTATTACCAAATCCCCTGCATGCAAATTTCCCTGCTTAATAATTGCCACATCATTACTGATATCCGCATCGACTGGAATTTGTTGTGCTATATCGCCGCGCACTGTAAAAATAGATGTACCATCGAGAGAATAATTTAAAGCTGTGGCAGGCACGGAAAGGAAATTATCACTAGAAGTAAAAATAAAAGCAGAAACAAATGCGCCTGTAATTGAAGCAGTGTGACAATTTTTTATTTGAACACGAACCATTAAGCTGTGTGTATGTGAATCTATTTTTGTATCAATAGCTTCGACTTTACCGCATTTATTTTCAATTTTTTCTATACTGACAAATTGGCCTAAAGCTATAGTATTAAAATATTGCGCAGGCACTAGCAAATCCAGCATAAGTGATTCAGTATTTTGTAAGTTGACTATTTTTTCTGCCGGTTGAATATATTGACCTATCACAACATTACTGATCCCAAGCGTTCCAGCAAAAGGAGCGCGAATCATTCTTTTTTCAAGCTCTGCATTTAAACTGTGTATTTGTGCGAGCTCTTGATCGAGCTGAGATTTGAGGTTATCAATATTATCTTTAGATATCAGTCCATGTTTGGATAACTCTAAAAATCGCTGATAATTTCGTCTTTGATAAGCATATTTTGCTTCGGCTTGTTCAATTTCAGCTGAAATTATATCATGGTCTAATATGAGAAGAACATCACCGGCCTGAACTTTCTGCCCTGACTCAAACAAGACTTTTAAAATTTTTCCAGAAACATCTGACACAATATCAACCGATAAAGGAGATTTTATCATTCCATTGGCAGAAATATATTTTTGAATGCGCAAGGGCTTAACGTAAGTAACATCAACAGTAGAAACGAGAGAATCTTTTTTGCTTGTATTCATTCGGTGAAAACAAAATAATTTTATAGCGATAATAATCGCTAACAAACTTAAAATTCCCAGAAACAAACGCATTTCTATTTCCTTTTCGATTTTTTATGATGTTTCGTTAAGCTGATTTTTCAAAAATACCTTATCAAATTTTCCATTAATGTTTCTTGGCAATTCATTCATCACAAACACGGTTTTCGGCCAATGTGTCCGAGGCAATGTACTCTTGCAATAGTTAATTATTTTATCTCTCATTGTTTCGACTGAATTGTTTGATCCGACAAATACGATAATAGACGTTCCCATTATTTCATCCGGCACATCAATAACAGCGACTTCATTGACTTCAGGTAAAAGATAAATAGTATTTTCTATTTCTTTTAAACTGACTTTTTCTCCCAATCTTTTTATCGTTTCATCCATTCTGCCGTGATAATAAAAATATCCCTCAACATCCAAATACCCGAAGTCACCTGTATAAAGAATTTTTTCACCAGGTAATACACCCTCTTTTAGCACTTTGTTTGATTCAAATGGTTTGTTCCAATATCCCTGCATAACTGTTGCTCCGCGAATCACCAATTGCCCGACTTGTCCTGACGGCACAGAATTTCCATCTTCATCGACAATCCACATTTCAGTGTTTGGAATTGCGATTCCCACACTTTCCGGTTTTCGATAAATATCTTCTGGCGGCAAATAAGTACAGCGTTTGCATTCAGTCAAACCATACATGGAAAAAATCTCTGCCTGTGGAAATAATTTTTCAATAATATGAATATGCCGTACTAAAAGCGCAGCGCCGGTATTCGTTACGCTACGTATTGAATTTAATTCATATGAAATTTTCGACACATGATTTGCCAAAATAGAAAACATGGTAGGTACCCCGGGAAAAATTGTCGCTCTTTCTTCAGAAATACGTTTAATGAATTGAATTGGCCATGTAAAATCTTTTTCTAACACTAAGCTTGCGCCATTTAAAATGGTTAATATCATCTGATACAAACCATAATCAAATGAAAGAGGTAAAGCAGATATCAATACGTCTTCTGCTTGTAATTTCAAATAAGTATTAATAGAAATTGATGCCGTCAACATATTACGGTGAGTTAGCATAACGCCTTTTGGAACGCCTGTTGATCCAGAAGTATAAACAATGACTGCCAAATCAATATCAATCACTTTTCTTAAAGGCAATTTATTGTTTGAGTGCTCGAGTAAAGTTTTATATGTTATATAATTACTATTTTCATTATCATTTACCCCTATAATTTTCTCTGGATGGCAGAGCAATTCATTCTTTTCAGTTTTTAAAAAACCCCTATTTTTGACAAAAATAAATTTTGCAGCAGAATCTTCAATAATATAACTTAATTTTTGAGAGATAGTACTGGGATTGATAATTGTCACGATTCCATTTGCCTTAAGGACTGCCCAAAATAAAATAATAGTCTCGATACAATTATCAAGACACAAGACAACCCGATCGCCTCTTGATAATTTAGCATCAATTAAGGCATTGGCAATTCGGTTACTGGCGTCATGCAAATAAGCATAAGTATATTTTTTATTTTCAGAAATAATTGCTATTTTGTCCGAATTATTTCTTTCTGCTTGAATTAAATAATCAACTAAATTTGTTGGAATAAACATAGATTTCTCCTGTTATGCTTAATGCGTTTAAAAAACCAAAATGACGAGAAAATCAGGAGGGGGAAAATACAATTTGCGTAGAAAATTGTTTGATAAAATGAAATGTAATTGTGATGTGTTACAGAAAAATATTTACCGATTGAAGCTACCAAACCAACATACAAAATATTAGCAATTAAAACATATAAACCATAGCCTGTCTGCTCTAGCATGGTCAAAAAAACCAGCATGGGACCAAACAACCAATCAGTGCGCGAAACATATTGTAAATAATGATCTGCAGACTTTTTAATTTCTGCTGATGAAACCAAATAATTTATCAATTCATGACGAAAATAATAAATGCATTCGCCTATTAATATGTAAAAAATTAGAGAGAGAATAATTCCAATATACGTGATTGTCAAAAAATTTTTTGCTTTATTTGCTTTTTCATGATTGACCAGGATAGCCATGGCACTGCCAATGCTAATTGCGGGCAAAATAACTAATGCTTGCAATCGATATCCAACAAAATATCCAGACAAAACATCATTACCATAATCGGCTAAAATTGAATTGTATGCAATTAATCCGCCAAATATTGTTAGATAAGATGTAAAAATAGGCACATATATTTTTTTAATCGATCCCAGGATAATACAAAAATCTGCTTTGGTTATTTTTATAAATTTTATCTGGAAAATAGTTTGTTTTAATAAAAAATAAAATATACTACTGCATAGTATAACTCCTGTTAATTGCAATGAAATAACGAGCGCATGGATATCTTCTTTTAAATAGACTATCCCGAAATATAAAAAAGAGGATGTCAATAATGATGCTGTTAGACTAAATAATAATCCTGTTTTTTTAAATCCGAGTCCGGTAATAAATGAATTTAAAATAATTGACAGAGTGATCAATAACACATTGACAAAAATCATTTGCTCACAAAACTGTTGAAATTTTATGGAAAACTTAGGGTTTACTTGCAAAAAAGAAATAATGTTATTTTTAAACTCTAAAAAAATTCCATAAAACAATAATCCAAATATGGCGGCTGTTAATAATAGGCAGATAAAGAGAGAACGCACATTTGGGGCAGTACGATAGGTCGCAGCAATGCCTGTTGCAACAGCTCGAAATGATTCTTGAAAGGCAATAATAAAATAAGAAATTGGTGCGAAAATTGCAAATAAATAAAGATCCATCTGATTTTTTCCTAAAATTTTTGTATTGATTAGCGCAGTAAAAACAACAAACATGCTTCCTAATTGCAATGGAACAGCAAAACTTATTATTTGCCGGGTAATTTTTTTAATTTCTGTATATCGCATATTAGTACACTGTCACATTAATTTTTAATACCTCCTTCCCCTTTCCCCCACTGCCATTAAGTTAAGCGAAAGCTGATTAGAGCGTCATCCCGGAATTTACTCAGTCTTAATTCGCGCTTTTCGCGAATTTAGAGTGAGTTAATGTCCGGGATCCACCCAAATGATAAGTAGATCCCGGACATTAAGTA
>DATIJV010000107.1:0-10158 GCA_035478255.1 Gammaproteobacteria bacterium | reverse complement strand
CCCTTCCTCCCGCATGCTTTTCGCGGGAGGAAGGGGACAGGGGAAGGAGGGTATGATTAAAACGTAATCCAATTCTGCCGGCCATCTGGATAGCAAATCAACGCATTGCCTTGTTCATGCCATGCGCCTAACACCGTACGGGCTGCTTCCTGGCCATCCAATTGAAAATGATGCACTGCCGGACGATGGGTATGCCCATGGACCATCCGCAGTACATGATGTTTTTTCATCACGCGTTCTACTTCTGATTGTGTTACATCCATAATATATTCAGGCGTGCTTGAAACATGTTTTTTACTGGCTTCACGATAACGCTCGGCAATGGCGCGCCTTTTTTTCAGCGAATAAAGCTGCACAATTGTTTTAAATAACCAGCTGCGAGATTTTTTTCGAAAGCGTAAATATTTAATATCTTCTGTGCAGAGTGTGTCTCCATGCATCAAAAGTGTAGGCGTACCAAAAATATTTGCGACAAATTCATCGGGTAATAATTGACAACCTGTCATTCGCAAAAATTTTTTTCCAATCAAAAAATCACGGTTTCCATGAGTAAAATAAATCGGTAGACCTTTTTTTGTTGCCTGACGTAATGAATCAATAATCATACAATTAAACGAGGTTAAATCATCGTCACCAATCCATTTTTCAAAAAAATCACCCAAAATATATAGATTGCTCGCGCTGGAAGTGCAGTCCTTTAAAAAATTCTTAAATATATCAGCAAGATAGGGATTTTTTTCTTCTAAATGTAAATCTGAAATCAATACGTCATTGCTCATATTTAACTCAAATTGTCAACCATCACATCATGGAATTCATATTCTATACTAGGAGATAGAAGAAGCCTATTTTAAAAATAGGGGGGTTTATGGGCATTGTAACCAGCGTCACATCTACGGCTCTTTGGCATGATATCGTGCTTGAGGCAGAACAATCCTGTTCTGTGGCACTGAAAGAAGACCTTGAATCCTATCTGGTTTTTCTTTTGATGCGCTATGTGAACAAACCTGAAATGATCAAACATATTATTGCCCTGAAATTTCTTCAGGGAAACGAATTAACGGCAGCCAGACGGGAAGTCGCTCTACGCGATGTCGGGGACAATTGTTTATTATTTGCGGGTTTATTTCCTCGTATTGCAGAAAGCCGATTAGTGCGTCTTAGCTATTTTGTGAAAATCGGGCAAGCAGCTTATGTTGGAATTTCTAAAAAAAGCAATGATTTATATGATCACTTAAGCAGTCAGTTTGTTCCTTTGATGGATGTTTTGCAAGCCATTCCCCAGCACAGCAAAAAACATCCTGATTTGCTCCCTCTTGAAGCGTATGAATTGTGGAATGATACAGGCAGCCGAAGGGCGCTGGCTATTCTTCGACAATACACGCATTCAGAAACCATTCCTACGCTGGTAGAAGTGAAGGATTCTTTCTTCAAATAATTTTTTCCGTTAGAATGTTCATTTACTTTCAATAAAAGCGCGGAGTTGTGAATGCGGTTAGTTTTACTGGGATGTCCTGGGGCAGGTAAAGGAACACAAGCGAAGTTTATCAAAGATGAGTATCATATCGCGCAAATTTCAACAGGCGATATGTTACGTGCGGCGATTCATGCGGGAACGTCTTTGGGCAGGCAAGTCAAACAAATTATGGATGAAGGCAAGTTAGTTTCAGACGATATTATGATCGCATTGGTGAAAACGCGCGTCCAGGAACCGGATTGTGTCAATGGTTTTTTACTGGATGGATTTCCGAGGACTATTCCTCAAGCAGAAGCGCTGCATGAAAATCATGTTCATTTAGATTATGTCATCGAAATCAAAGTCCCGGATGAAGAATTAATTAAACGCCTGAGTGGCCGGCGAGTGCATCCTGATTCAGGTCGAGTCTATCATTTGGAACATAATCCGCCTAAAATAAAAGGCAAAGATGATGTGACAGGAGAACCGCTGGTGCAAAGACCGGATGATCATGAAGATACTATTCGTAAACGTCTCGCTGTTTATCATCAGCAAACTGAACCGTTAGTTAATTACTACATTAATCAGGCTAAAATAGAATCGGACCATTCTCCGGTACACATTAGCATTGATGGCCGGGGAACAGTTGAAGAGGTGAAACAAAGGATATTTGCCGCACTCTCTAAGAAGAAGTTGTTTACTGCATGATCCAGATTTTTAAGGAGAAAAATCGATGCATATTAAAATAAATTTATTTAAAGTGCTTGTCAGTATTTTTTTAATCAGTCTATCCACAACTATTTTTGCCGCAGAAAATATCACCTCGACCGATTCGCCGATTGGTTATTGGAAAACAATTGATGATATTACAGGAAAGCCTAAGAGTATCGTGCAAATCTGGAGAGATCAAAATCATTTGTTAATGGCGAAAATTATTAAGATTTTCCCGGATAATCAAGCGAATCAAAATAAAATCTGCGTTGCTTGTAGAGGGGAGAAACATAATCGGCCTATTGTAGGGATGGTGATTATGTCTGGTTTGAAATCTGCGGAAAATCAATGGACGAGCGGGCATATTCTCGACCCAGAAAATGGCAAAACATATAAATGCAAGGCGCGGCTGACAGAGAAGGGCAAGCGGTTAAATGTGCAGGGATATATTGGCTTGCCGTTATTTGGGCGGTCGCAGACGTGGGAAAGAGTAGATTTGATGTCGGGGTAGAGTTTTTTATTAAATAATGGCATATTACACGCATTAATTTATAACCCCAAAGAGTTCTCCATGGCACAATTCATTTACACAATGCAAGGCGTCGGAAAAATTGTTCCGCCGAAAAAAGAAATTTTAAAAAACATTTGGCTGTCATTTTATCCCGGCGCAAAAATTGGTGTGTTAGGCTTAAACGGTTCAGGCAAATCTTCTTTATTAAAAATCATGGCGGGTATCGATAAAGAATTTATCGGCGAAGCGCGGCCGCAATCCGATATTAAAATCGGATTTTTACCTCAAGAACCTTATCTGGATCCCAAAAAAAATGTTCGCGAAAATGTCGAAGAAGGCGTGGGTAACGCCATGGCTATATTAAATCGTTTCAATGAAGTCAGTATGAAATTTGCTGAACCGATGAGCGATGATGAAATGAATAAATTGCTAGAAGAGCAGGGTGAACTTCAAAATAAAATTGATGCAATGAATGGCTGGGAACTTGAACGCAAACTCGAAATCGCAGCAGATGCGTTGCGTTTGCCGCCATGGGATGCGGATGTTACCAAGCTTTCAGGTGGTGAACGTCGTCGTGTTGCCTTGTGTCGTTTATTATTATCAAAACCCGACATGCTGCTGCTCGATGAGCCGACTAACCATCTTGATGCAGAAAGCGTAGCTTGGCTTGAGCATTTCTTGCATGAATATTCCGGCACAGTCGTTGCCGTTACACATGATCGTTACTTTTTAGATAATGCTGCGGGTTGGATTTTGGAGCTGGATCGCGGACAAGGTATTCCTTATGAAGGAAATTATTCTTCCTGGCTGGAACAAAAAGAAAAACGTTTGGAGCAAGAAGAACGTCAGCAATCTGCGCATCAAAAAGCGATGAAAGCAGAATTGGAATGGGTGCGGACAAATCCCAAAGGTCGTCATGCAAAAAGCAAAGCGCGTATTGCACGCTTTGAAGAACTCTCTTCGCAAGAATTTCAAAAACGCAATGAAACGCAGGAATTATATATTCCACCCGGCCCACGTCTTGGAGAATTAGTGATCGAAGCAACAGATTTAAGTAAACGGTTTGATGGTCGTGTGTTATTTGAAAATTTGAATTTCAGTATTCCAAAAGGTGCGATTGTTGGAATTATTGGACCCAATGGCGCGGGTAAATCAACCTTATTTAAAATGTTGATGGGAATTGAGCAACCTGACACTGGCGAAATTCGCCTGGGTGATACGGTTAAATTAGCTTATGTTGATCAAAGCCGAGATTCTCTCAATGGAAAAAACACGGTGTGGCAAGAAATTTCTGGCGGTATGGATATCATGACAATTGGAAATTATCAAACACCGTCACGCGCTTATGTAGGACGTTTTAATTTTAAGGGAACAGACCAGCAAAAATTTATTCAAGATTTGTCGGGTGGTGAACGCAATCGTGTGCATTTGGCAAAATTACTCAGCAGCGGCGGGAATGTATTATTGCTTGATGAACCTACCAATGATTTAGATGTTGAAACTTTACGTGCGCTTGAAGAAGCTATTTTAAGTTTTCCAGGTTGTGTGATGGTGATTTCGCACGACCGCTGGTTTCTGGATCGTATTGCAACGCATATTCTGGCTTTTGAAGGCGATAGCAGCGTGGCATTTTTCAGCGGAAATTATACGGATTATGAAGAAGATCGTCTGCGTCGATTGGGGGACAAAGCAAAACAACCGCATCGTGTTAAATATAAAAAATTGGAAACTTTGTAATTTGCATAAATGGGTGGTGGGCTTAGGCAGGAAAAGCGCCTTTGGCCCACCCTACGTTCTATCGTAATTCACTGATTTTTCGGGCTCGGGCACAAAAAATCAGTGAATTACGCAACTCAGAAACGCGCCGCTGTTATCGATTAAATCGTATATACTAGAGATATGATTCCATATGATGAGGAGTATTGATATGCTTCCCCAAGAATTGGATGAAAAAGATAAACATCTCTTCCTCGAATTAGATAAATTTTCTGTAACATTAAGAAAATCTGCAGAAAAATTTATTGATTTTTTAATTTTAAATCACAAGCAATCACCTGAAATGAAGTCACTCATGAGTTCACTTGAACACATAACTGCTTTTTCTATTGAAGATATGGATAAAGCTATAGAAGAACTGAAAAACAGTTTAGCTGAACTCAATGGATATGCAAAAAATTTTGATAAATTAATGAAAGAAAATGAATTTGTTGAATTTATGAAATACTGTGAAGAAATGGGAATAAATGCGGCAGATCTAGCGCAAAAAGCAATTGAGCTTAATGAGCAACAACATTAATTAAATTTTAAAGCTGTGGGAGGTGGGTATGGCTTTTAGTAGTAGTAGTAATACTAACTGGGATGATTTAACTTTTAAAAAAAAATGTAAGAGATATGCTGCTGGCGCGGCAGCTCTAAGTCTAGAAATAATTGGACTAGGATGTGTTGTTGCAGCAGGTGTCGGTGTGGGAATGGCAGTTACAGCAGCGACTGGGGGGAACATGGTATTGGGAGGTGTTGCCGGAATAGGTGCTGGAGCTTTAACTGCTATTGCGCTTATCCAGGTACTAGCCCCGCGTGTTGCACAACTGAAAGAATATGCTAATACAGGCCGGTGGAAAAGCCCAGATCAGGCTCAAGCTCAAAGGAGAAGAGACTATTATGGCCCCCTTTGATTCACACATTTTGAGGTATATACCTCTCGCAGATGAGTTTTAGGTTTTTTAGCATCACATATTGCATCGACCTTTAAACGTTCTTCACTTTAAAGTGGTTGTTGGATAATGAGAACAGCCCGGCAGAGCCTCATGTTAAATCCATAATATGATGCAGTTGGCGCGAGACACTCCCCACTCATCATAAAGGCCGGTAACTCCTATTACCGGTACTAGCTAAGATAAGCGTACACAACGTCCACAACGTTACATTTGACTCTCTTAATTGCTTGATGTTATTATTTTAGTTTCTCATACACTTACTCAAGGAAGAATAATTATGAAGAAGCTAATTTTATTAGCTGTTTTATTCTCTTTATCGCCTATTAGTTTTGCCGAATCTCTTACTCCAATGAATAAATCAGCTGCCACCATGGAATTATCCGATAAAACCATAACAACTATTTCTGCTGCGACATTAGATGGAAAAGTTATCTCTGATAGTTTTACAGGTTATTTTGGTAAAGATGGAAAAATGACAGGTAAATTTGCAAATAAACCCGCCGAAGGTCCGCAAAATGATCAAGGTTCCTGGAAAGTACAATCAGATGGCAAAGTATGCGTTACCTGGGATCATTGGAATAATGCAAAAGAAAAATGCGTGAGTTTTTATAAACTAAATAATGCGTTACTTATTGTAAATGCTAGTAATGGTTTTGAAAGTTTGATATTAAATACTGATATGAAATCCGGTAATAAAATGTAATGCCCTAACCATATGGCTTGGTCCGATTGCTTCATCTGCAATAATACCTAAAAATGATTGCGGTCATGTGTTAAAATCTCGCATCTTGAGGTACGATACTTAGCGCGGCCCTAATTCAAGAAAATCGAGATTTTAACCATGACAGCAGATTATGCGCCCATACCATTATTTGATGCACTCGAACATTTAGATTCCGCATCAGAAACACAAATTCCTTTGATAAAAAAATTATTGCCCAACCAAATTAATACACAGAATGTCCTCAGCGATTATCAGCATACTTGTTATTTTCTCAAAGCATACCGCGGCAGCGCCGAAACATTTAAATCTTACCGCAGGGAAATCGAACGTCTTTTACAATGGGCGTGGTTTCGACAAGTCAAATCTTTGAAAGATTTACGCAGAAATGATATCGAAGTTTTTCTGGAATTTTGTCAGGCACCGCCTAAACACTGGATTGGTGTTAAGCATGTTCCGCGTTTTATTGAGAAAGATGGTTTGCGTATAGCGCACCCGCTGTGGCGGCCATTTATTGCAAAAACAAGTAAAAAAGAACATCGGGAAGGAAACCATGCAAATCCTAAATCTTACCTGTTATCGCAAAGTGCCTTACAAGCCATTTTTGCAATTTTAAGCAGTTTTTTTAATTACCTGGAACAAGAAGAATATACATTTGGAAATCCGATCGCACAAATTCGACAAAAAAGTAAATTTTTACGTAAACACCAAGGTAAAAAAACCATTCGTCGTTTATCTGAATTGCAATGGGCATATGTGATTGAAACAGCAGAAATAATGGCTGTGGAAAATTCAGATTTACATGAGCGTACGCTTTTTATTATGAATGCATTGTTTGCAATGTATTTGCGTATATCTGAATTGGCTGCGAGCATCCGCTGGATACCTCAAATGGGACATTTTTTCAAAGACATGGATAATAACTGGTGGTTTAAAACAGTCGGAAAAGGCAACAAAGAACGGGATGTTAGCGTAAGTAATGCTATGCTGGAAGCCTTAAAACGTTATCGTATAAGCTTGGGGCTCTCTTCTCTCCCCTCCCCTGGTGAGACTACCCCGCTTATCTTAAAAACGCGTGGTAAAGGGGCTGTAAATGGCACAAGGCATATCCGAAAAATTGTTCAGCAATGTTTTGATAAAACAATTGAGCGATTAAAGAATGATGGGTTCAAGGAAGATGCCGAAATGCTGATGGCAGCAACGGTCCACTGGTTACGGCATACGGGTATTTCAGAAGATGTAAAAATTCGTCCGCGCGAACATGTGAGAGATGACGCGGGACATAGTTCGAGTGCGATTACAGATCAGTATATCGATATCGAATTACGTGCAAGGCATGCATCTGCAAAGAAAAAACAGATAAAGTTTGATTCTTCTACGAAAAGGTAAAAATCACATACAAAGCAATGTTTTGTCACGATCATCTTTCACAGGTTTAATAGTGTATTTATCGTTTGTAAAATTCGATTTTAATAACGATTGGCTTATGCAAATACTCACAGGTGCTCCCAAAGGAATTTGATCGATAGGATACAAGCTTGCAACAAAACTTCCTGATGCCATTTGCCAGCTGATGGAATTAATCGCATTAATATCCGTAAAGAGCGTATTGGTATTGATCGATGGAACCGATGGAACAACCGGTGCTGGAGTAATACCGCCCGGGATAATATTTCCGCTGATGCTTGAAATATTATAGAAGAACATCGGCAATCCATTAATATATGCCACTACATCACTTCCATATCGATATACGACTGCCGGTACGGAAAAGAAAAGTGAAGTTGTGCCTTGGCCCATCAATGAATTATATCCATTGAAGAAAACAGGATCATTGATCGAGCCTGTGTAAAGCTCTGTCACTTGAATACTGTTAGTTTTATTGGGAAGTGTTAATAATCCTTGTGTATTTCCTACTAATTTATCCACATTAACAAAGCTTGCCAGAGTTTGACCGAGATTATTATTGACTTGACTTGTGCCGGTTTGATTAACATCAATTGTATACGGCCCTGAATTATATCCTGCTGTGTTAAGCGTATTGTTTAAAGCAGTTGCATCACCGCCATCAATCAAACCAATCTTGGAATTATTATTTAGAACGAATGTGTCAGTGCCCGTGCCGCCAGTTAAATTTTCAATATTACTAAATCCGCCGACTACGCCATTAATCGAGCCCGCATTGTTACCAGTAATATTCCAGATATAAGCAGCGCCATTATTTGCTTGTAATAAGTTTGTTCCAGCACCGCCATTAATGGTACTGACTCCCCCGCCGCTTAGTATGAAATTATCATCAGCGCTGCCGCCTGTTAAATTTTGAATATTAGCAAATCCACCTGTTATACCGGTCACTGTTCCACTGTTGACACCGCTTAAGGTCCAGTTATTGAGAGTGTTATCTGCAACAAGTGAATTGCTGCCTAAACCGCCATTAATCGCACCGTTAAAAGTGCTGCCATTTAAAGCGAATGTATCTGAATTAATGCCGCCTGTTAAAGTTTCCATACTGCTGAAATTAAATGTACCTAATCCAGAAATTCCTGCGATATTTCCACTGTTTGCACCGCTGATATTCCAGATTTGATTAGCTGCATTCGTTGAAACTATTAAATCGTTTGAACCACTGCCGCCTGTTGCAGTCAGATTAAAATTATTTCCTTGAATATTACCGAGTGTCATATTACCACTGCCTGTGATTTGCAGAGTCGTGTTATTACCAAGTGATACAGCATTGTAAAATTGTGTGGATGCTGTTTTAACTATTCCGCCATTTATTACTGTTAATGCTGGATTTGCTGTTAAAGTATTTAAAGGTGTTGTATTACCGACCAAATTACCCAAAGTGAGTGTTCCGCCTGTATTTAAGATAACATCAGATGCACCATCCAACGTTCCGCCAAATCCAATATTGCCGCTACCAGATGAAGAAAATGTTTTGTTACCTGAACCAGCCAAAACCACTGCATCGTTATAGGTTTGTGCGCCAGTTGTTGAAACATTCGAAACAATAGATGTTCCGCCAGATGAATCCGTCGTTACACTGGTGAGTGGTGTTGTTCCGCCAACTGCTGCACCAAAGAAACTTGTTCCAGCAGTATTAACAGCTAATACTGATGTGCCGTTTACTGTTGAACTGAAGTGGATATCTCCGCTGCTGTTAGACTGTAATGTATTGTTACCCGCTAAAACTGCTGCATCATTGAATGTTTGCGCACCAGTTGTTGTAATATTTCCATCAATGGATGTTGAACCGGCTGCGTCAGTTGTAACGCTCGTTAAAGCTGAAGTTCCGCCAACAGCTGCTCCAAAGAAACTGACACCGGATGTATTCACTGCCAGGACTTTTGCACCGTCAAGAGTTGAACTGAAATGGACATCTCCGCCGCTATTGGACTGGAATGTACTATCGTTTGCTAAATTGACGGTATCGTTATAAGTTTGCGTACCGCTCGTAGTCATGTTTCCATCAATGGAAGTTGAGCCTCCTGCATTCGTTGTCAAACTCGTTAATGCCGTAGTTCCCCCAACTTCCGCGCCAAAGAAGCTCACACCTGCTGTATTAACCGCTAACGCTTTTGCACCATCCAGCGTTGAACTGAAGTGTATATCACCATTGCTGTTTGATTGTAATGTGCTATCACCTGCTAAATTGACAGAATCATTAAATGTTTGTGCATTGACTGTTGTGATATTGGAACCGATGCTGGTTGAACCACCTGCATTGGTTGTTAAGCTATTTAATGCAGATGAACCACCGACAATATTGCCAAATGATGTAATGCCTGAAGTATTTAAAACGAGATCAAACGCGCCATTTAATGTTGAACCAAATCCGATATTACCACTACCGGATGAAGCAAATGTTCCTGAACCTGTTAATGTCACTGCATCATTAAAGGTTTGTGCACCCGTTGTTGAAATATTTGAAGCAATGCTGGTTGAACCGCCTGCATTGGTTGTCAAACTATTTAACGCAGATGAACCACCGACAACATTGCTAAATGATGTAACGCCTGAAGTATTTAAAACGAGATCAAACGCG
>DATIJV010000106.1:0-10540 GCA_035478255.1 Gammaproteobacteria bacterium | reverse complement strand
TTTATTGCAAGTACGGCGTTGAAAACTTAAAAAAATGAGTCATGTAGAAAGTGCTACACTCCTCATTTTTTTAAGTTTTCGCCTTGTACTTACAATAAATACTTGTTTTAAAAGGGTTCTTATCCATAACTCAGGTTAATTAATGTTCGAATAATTTATTACCGAGAAATTGCGCTTAACTTGATGATTAATAATGAGATTTTTTCTAAAAAATGGGGAAAATCGGGTTTTTACGCAAATTTTTCAGGAATTGTGTTATTAATCAACAAGTTGCGTGGATTTTGTCAGGTACGGTGGCAGTCGCGCGTTTCTTTATTTTGACCTCCTTCCCCTATCCCCTTCCTCCAAGCGAAAAGCACGCTTAGAGGAAGGGGGACGTTCTAATTAAGCGCATCTGTATCGAAGGGTCCCCCTTCCTCCACATGCTTTTTGTGGAGGAAGGGGAAAGGGGAAGGAGGTAAAAAATACGAAATTTATACCTCCGCACCGAATACTTACAGCAAAAGATAAGTATTCGGTGGCGGTCACGCAGTTCTTTATTAGTGCGTCATCCCCGCTGCTAAAAGCGTGTGGGGATGACGTTCTAATTTAGCGCATCTGTATCGAAGGATCCGCCTTCCTTCACACGCTTAAGTGCATTAGCCTTTGCTTCATCTATAATTTTTTTTATTTCTTCAGGCATGACCGGCTTGATCAGCACATCATCCATACCTGCTACCAGGCATTTTTCACGGCTCTCATCATCTGAATATCCCGTTAAACCAATGATGCGAGTTTTATGCGGACTATTTTTTTCACGTTCACGAATAATGCTTGTCGCTTCAAAACCGCTAATTTCAGGAATACCCACATCCATCAGAATTAAATCGTACCCATCAGCCGCATAAGCAATAGCTTGTTTGCCCGTTTCTGCAATAGTTAGCTCACAGCCTAACTGCTTAATATATCGTTTATGTATCAGTTGGATCATTGGATCATCTTCTACTAATAACACCAGAATAGAGTCGGGATCTGATAGTTGAGTTGGCTTTTGGCCATTCAAATTTTTATCGTCATCCAGCAGGGAATGATGTTGTAAATGAAGAGGCAAAACACATTTAAAAGTCGATCCTCTACCGAGTTCACTTTTGACGCCTAATTCACCTTGCATGAGCTCAACCAGCTTTTTGGTAATCGCTAAACCGAGTCCCGTACCTTCTTGGCTTGAGTTACGAGTATAAACGGATGAAATTTGCTGAAAATGTTCGAAAATAATTTCCTGTTTGTCAGCAGGAATACCAATTCCTGTGTCTTCTATCAGAAATACGATTTGTACTTTTGAGCCGATTCTGCTTGTGGATTTTACAATGAGACGAACGAAACCTTTATCTGTAAATTTAATTGCGTTTCCAATCAAATTAGTTAAAATTTGTCGAATAGCGCGCCCATCTGCTATGACTAAAGAAGGTGTATCAGGTGAATAATGCAAAATTAACTCGAGATTTTTTAGTGTAGCGACGGCTTTCATCATCAAAATGATTTCTTCTACTAACGATTTCAGATTTAAGTCAGTTGGATTTAACTCAAATTGTTCTGCATCAAGCTTCGAGAAATCAAGAATATCATTAATCAATGACAACAAATGTTTGCTTGATTTTGAAAGATTTGAAATATATTCATTTTTTTCATCCGATGTGAGGTGATCATCTTTGAGAAATTCAATCATACCTAAAATTCCTGTTAAAGGTATGCGAAGCTCATGACTCGCGACAGCAATAAATTCTGATTTTGCTTTATTTGCAACTTCAGCGTGTTCTTTTGCAAGTTGCAGTTCTTTCTCCATATTTTTTCTTTGAGTAATATCGGTATAAATACAAAAAATACCAGTGATTTGTTGGTTGTCATCAAACATAGGCACTTTACTGACGAGCATAATTTTTTCGGTGCCGTTTTGTTGGCGTTGTTTTTCTTCATAATTTAATAAAGCTTTTTCAGTATACATGACGAGTTTGTCATCAGTCATATAGTTGGATCCCTGGTCTTTGGCCCAAGGCATGTCCAGATCGGTTTTGCCAACCACATCTTCAACAGAACGAAATCCGCACGCTTCAGCAAATTGCCGATTGCATCCTAAAAAAACAGACTGAGCATTTTTCCAAAAAATAAAATGCGGAATATTATTCATTACGGCATTAAGATATCTCATGACGTTGTTTTTTGCATTTCTTTCAGCTTCATGATCTATGAGAGCCTTGCCGAGAATAAGGCTTCCAGCAAATTTTTCTTTATCATCAAAAAATGGAATGATTGTCCACTCAATCAATTTTTGGTTTAAAAGGAGAGGGTTAATTTTTGTGATTGTGCGCGGCGGCCATTCTTGAATAGGACAATCAACCCCATATCGACGATAAAAAACAAAAAAATCCTTATATATGACAAGATCTTTTGTGATTTCGAACGTTTTTTCTGCGGATTCATTAAATTCAATAATACTGGCCGTATTATCGAGACAAATGATGATGTTTTCTGAATGCTTAAAAAGAGCATCAAAAACAATTTCCTTATTTTTACTGTAAAGTGCCACTATTATCTCCTGAAATTATGACGAACAGGATTTTACCGCTTTTAAGATGGAAATGGAATGTGAGAGATTATCCAACCTTCTTCCTCTTATTTTTATCGCACAAACACAGGAGTTGTGTTAGGTAGCGGGGATTGTCCTAAGTCCTGAGTTTTTTCCCCTGTCTGAAAAGGTTTTTGACGACTTTGTGGTAACGCAGCAGCAGCAGAAGGAGCAGAGTTAGACCTTGTGCTAAAAGAAGAAAGAGAAGGCAGTTCCTGTACCTGTGCTGGAGGAACAAAAAATAAATTATTATTTGGTCTAGCATAAGTGAAATCGGTATAGGTACGGCCCGAATTTCTTTTTTTATCTTTATGAGGAGAATTAGATGTTTTTCCTGTACTGGTCGTTCCAGGAGGCGGAGTTTCGCTATGAGATGGGGTTCGTCTTTCCTGTCTTCTCTTATCATTCGAATTATCCTTGGAAGAAGATGCTTCATAACGATGATGAGGCGCATTCTGCCTGTTAATGCAATGCATAGCTGATTCTCTCTCGGGCGATTTTCCTTTATTTGCTACAGGATAAGTGGAATCGGTAGGAGTACGGCCCAAATTTCTTGTTTTATCTTTATGAGGAGAAGTAGATGTTTTTTCTGTACCGGTCTTTCCAGGAAAGCGAGGTAAATCGTAAGATTGATCCGGGCTTGTTCGAGGATGAAGAGGCGGACTTTTGCTATGAGATGGGGTTCCTCTTTCTTGTCTTTTCTCATAACTCGAATTATCAAGTGATGGCTCATAACGATCATGTGCATTCTGCCCGTTAGCGCAATAAGTTAATTCTCTCTCGGGCGATTTTCCTTCAGGCAAGTGGTAATTTAATGTGCTGACTGGAATTTTCTTAGGACTTGAAGAGGGCCTAACAATAATGATTTGAGGAGAATTTATTGTGCTACTCGTTCGATTAGAATCCGATTTTATTTCTGGTCTATGCGGTGCAACATACTGGGTTGGCTTTAGTCGTGGAGATGTTTTTTCCTGCATGAACTGCGTCAATTCTTTTAATAGCGCAGCTTTATGATCGATGGCTTCGGCTAACTTATCTGTAATAACTCCTATTTCTTGCCGAGTCAGAGAAGTTGCAGCTGACTGATGTTCCTGGTTAGGATTGCGCTTTTCAAACAATTTTTCTGGAAGAATTGAACGTTCAAGAGCCTGGTGTACAACATGAAATAAACGACGATCTGCAGCCCGGACTGCTTCTGAGGCGCTGACTGCAGCAGGTATGGTGTTAATGGCTAATAAATGCTGCTCGACAAGTTCCAGTATTTTTTCTGATCCAGCAAGGAAATAGAGCAATTTCATGGAAGGATTTTTAATGACCCTTGTTGCTATGCTTTCAATCCCATCATTATCGCGCTTGTGGTGATCACTCTTCGGATCATCTAATTTAACTGTACCATCTGTGCGGACCAGTCCAAACCTTACACTTTTGTATTCTGCATCTTTCAATACAGGAATATAATAAGAAGCTCCCTCAATAATTTTTTTGCAAAATAATTCTTTTTCCTTTTCTGTTGCTTTTCCATCGACAAGCCGCTGCGAAAATTCAGAGATTTCATAATCTGTTGTTTGTTGTTCAACACCATCCTTATCTTTTACATTGGTGTATGGTTCAAAGGTTATGTAACCTCGGCCATCTTTCAGAGGAGTAAAGGCAGCATGCGGTCCAAAACAGAAAAACATAGCGTGTGAGAGTTCTTTGTTTGCTCTGAATGTGTCTGGTAGTTGAATTTCAATCATGACTTTTGTGCGAATGGTGCGCGATTCTGGTGCCATCAGAAAGCCAGCGGTTTTATTCAGTTTTTCAATTTCTTGCCAGGTAGAATTAATAAAGATTTGTGTAGGAATAGTCCTGACTAATTTCTCGCTTTTCTCTTCTTTTGCCGCACTTTGGGTGTGGCCTCTTTTTGATGTAATATCTAACAATGCTGTTTTAGCCTGATCATTTATTTTTTCTTTTTCAGACAGTGTTTTTTGTAAGACAGACAATAAATAGTCAAAATGCTCTTTGTACTTTTCTTTCGTAATTTCTCCTTTAATAATGTCTTGATTTGTTTTGGTTGCGTAAAAAATTCTATCGCCTTCCAGATATAAACATAGGTCATTTTTAGCAATTGTATTTTCTTGATCTTCTGTTGGCCTTGATGAGATTAATCGGATGTTATACCCTTTTGTTACGCTTTCAGTCGATTGATTTAATGGCTGCTTTTCTTCTGCAAACTTTTTCGCTGTTTTGACAGTCACTTCATAACTATTATCATCTGCAAGTTTAAAGTTTAAGATTTCTGTGTCTGTTAATATTTCAATATTGGGATGGTTTGTGACTTGCTTGATAAGATGTTCTTTTAAACGAGGCCAGTCCAGTGTTTTTTCTGCTGTTTCCAGAGCAGCTACGACGCAGCTTGCGTTGACTTCCGATGGAAATTTATCGAAAGTGAGTATTTGTGAAAAGAATTTTGGCTCGCCCAAGACTTTATTTTTGGGGTCAATTTCAATAAGTCTTGCATATTCTTTTTTTAAAGTGTCATGTAAAAGCATGACTTGATGGGCTTCAAATTGCGAGTTTTCTACGACAAAATAGCGGCCTCGTTGTGCCGGGTCCAGACCTAATAACTTATGACCTTGCTGTATGATGGCCTTTAATACTGGAATGCGTATGTCTGGATCATCACAGGGAGTGTTGTTAAATGATGCGGTTTTCAGTTTTTGAGGAACATCAGTATCTTTTAGAGGATAGATGGTATTATCAAATTTAAAAAAGAATTTTCCCTCTTTTTTATAGAGATAAATATGTGATCTGTCAGATTGAAATATACCTTTGTATTGATCTTCAGGTTTTTCATCTTCATACTTATCTTTATCTTTATTTTTATCTGGAAGTGACACCAAAAAGAGATTTGTTCCACCCAGGACGAAGTCTGGATATTCGCGCAATACTTTTATGCTGGACAGTAAATATTTAATAGCAGTGTTATGATCAATATAATGAAATCCAAGACCCAATCGGGCTGGCGTGTTATTACTGGATCCGCCAAGAAGGTCCGGTAGTTTTTCAATAAGTTTAACTTTATGGCCTTTATTAGCCAGCTTCAGTGCGGCACTGACACCGGCGATGCCGCCTCCGCCTATCACTATTTCATTTGGCATACGATGCAATCCTCGTTTTGTAATTTATATAAATTTTAATAAGTATTAGATTTAAAAAATTTAACACGTAGTTATACTCTTAAGTCCTGAAAATTGAAGTTATTTATAGCGTAACCTTCATAGTTACGGCGGGTATTTCTTAAGCGTATGACTCTTCTTAAAAAATAATTTCATGAAAAAATCATATAGTGCAGATTAACGGGCATTATACCTTACTTATTTGAATATAGGAAAACACTTTTACAACACTTTGTACTCCTTCCGTCATTTTTGCGATATCAACTGCAATTTCTGCCTGTTCATGGGGAATTATGCCCATTAAATATACAACTCCGTTTTCAGTAATGACTTTAATCTGATCAGGGTCAATGTCATCCATTGCAATCAGCTTTGATTTGATCTTGGTTGTGATCCAGGCATCGCTGATTTTTGTTAAAGAGGATGCGGAGTTGGATAAAATGACTGCATTATGAATTTCTCTGATGCTTGCGCCAGGAATGTTTTTAACAATGTCTTCAATTTCGAGACGCTGGGCTGTGTTTTCAACTTGTCCGGTAATTAAGACGACACCGTTAAAACTTGCAACTGATACGTTTGTATTCTGAAAACGATCGGTATCGACATAAATTTTGCGCTCGGATTTCATGGTGATGTAGTGATCGTTCAGAGTAGACTTGATAGAGTGGCGATTGTAAACAGCCTGGGCGCCTGTGACGGCTGCATTCATGGCGCAGCTTTGTAAAAATATTATCATTAAACTGGATGTGAGAAGATTTTTGATTTTCATTTTGATGAGAACATTCCGTTTTCTACTGATATTTAAAAATCTTTATAACTTTCTGCACGCCTGATACTTTTCGCGCAATATCAACTGCAATATCCGCCTGTGATTGATTCACAATACCCATCAAATACACCGTTCCATTTTCTGTCACAACCTTGATTGTTCCAGATTTTAATTCCTGATTCGCTAACATTTCTGTTTTAATTTTTGTAGTAATCCACGAATCGCTTGCTCGTGTCAACGAAGAAGTTGCGCCTTTGATAGTCAGTTCATTATAAACTTTTGTCACACCATTTGTGCTGCTCGCAATTTCTTCTGCTTGTTGACGTTGTTCTACGGTACCTGTTTCCCCGGTCAACAGTACAATCTGATTAAATGTTGTGATTTCAATATGATTGTTTTCACTTAATGCATGGTCAGCCATGTATTTATCTGAAATCTGTTTTGTGATTTGCTGGTCTTTCAATATATTTTCGATTTTTCGATGATCATAGATTACTGCAACGGCTGCAGCACCAGCAGCCGCACCGGCAAAAAAACAGCCTTGTAAAGAAAAAATCAGGCTGATCAGAATAACGAGATTTCTCATGTAACGATTTCTCCGTGACCAAATAATTGATAGTCAATCACATCGCATATGCAATGAATGACAAGTAAATGAGTTTCCTGAATACGTGCTGTTTCTTCCGAGGGAACACGAATTTCAATATCACTCTCTTTTAATAATTCCGCTATTTTACCACCATTATTACCTGTTAAGGCAATGACATTGATATTGCGGTCATGCGCGGCTTTTATGGCATTTAAAATATTGGCTGAATTTCCGCTGGTCGAAATGGCTAACAGCAAATCACCCGGCTGAGCCAGTGCACGCAATTGTTTGGCGAATATATCATGATAGCTATAATCATTTGCGATGGAAGTGATGGTGCAGACGTCAGCCGTTAAAGCGATAGCGGGCAAGCTGGGGCGTTCGTGTTTAAATCGATTTAACATTTCGCTTGAGAAATGCATCGCATCACAGGCGGATCCGCCATTTCCGCAAGTCATAATTTTATTTCCATCCAAGAGGCACTGGACAACGCGCTCGCATGCTGCACTGATTGATTCAGAAATCGTGTCTGCTGCATTAATTTTTGTTTGAATGCTTTCGCTAAAAGCGTGCTTGATTCGATCTGTAATGCTTGTCATAAAATATCCGCAGTAAAAGCATCCTGGATCCACTCAAGATGATCATGATTAATGCCAATCACATCGAAGCGGCAATTTACTTTGTTTAGCCAGTTTCGTTGTTGTAAAAAAAATAAAGACGTTTCCAAAATTTTTTTCTGTTTGTTTTTATTGATAGTTTCAATCGCGCTGCCATAATAATTTTTTGCGCGCGAACGGACTTCAACAAAAACGATATCTTCACCATCACGCATGATTAAGTCAATTTCACCCAAAATAGAACGATAATTTTGTGTAATTAACTTCAATCCTTTCGCTTGCAAAAATTGACAGGCTTGTTGTTCCGCTAGATAGCCTAATTTTTTTCTATGGACGACCATTGTGCATTTGTACCCAGGCTAAGCGTCGATAAATTTGCTGCTGTGGCGTCAAAGTGAGGGCACCTGTTGCGCCATAAATGGGAAAATTCGGCAAGATGCTTAATCGGCTAAACTGATTATTTAACATATAAGCATCACGCCCCAACGCATAAAGCCGGCTGGATTTTGCATTGCTTTTAATCGGGCTGGGATTTGCGTTCTGTAATGTCCATGGCATATCAGCAAAAGTGACGCCATTTAAATCTGAATCTTCGGCAGAAGGTGCGCCTGAATACACTACGGAAGTAGCGTAAATGGGTACATTGGCTGCGTAATAATATTTTAATAAAGGTACGATTTGCCGCGCAGTTTGCGGCGGAGCTAACAGGAAAATAATATCAAAATCCTGACGGCGTTGCTGTTGCTCTGGAATATTTTGTTCTCGTTTATTATTGTTGGGATTTGCATGTAAGAGTTCTGCAATCCCTAGGTTTAAATCTGTTTTACTATTAAAATAAAATGTATCAGTCACTGATCCGCCAAGCGTTTGCCAATTGGCTGTCAGCGATTTGACAACGCGCTGCCCCCATGAATCATCCGGGGCAATAAGAAGTGCTTTTTTGTGTCCTGATGCCCAGGATTTTTCTGCCAATTGTTTTGCTTCATCTAGCGGCGACAAGCCAAATTCATAAAAATTCGCGGGTAATGATCCAAACCAGATATCCGTATAATTTAATGCAAGAGTCGGGACTGGAAATCTACTCTGGCCTAGTAATTGCTGAACATTTTCTTTTGTCAAAGGCCCAATAACGCTGGTGGCGCCTTCCGATAAAGCTTTTTGATACAGCGCTGACATATTGGGATTTTGTGTGGTATCAATAAATGAAACAGTTTGCTGCCGTTGAACAGGTGAGCCATAGTAGGCACTTAAAAATCCATCGCGTACAGCTTGACCTGATGTGCCCAATTCACCCTGTAACGGCAATAATAAAGCAATGTGTGCGGGGGCGCCGCTATTTTGCAAACGGGTCAATGTCCCATTATCGGGAAATAAAGCATTAGCCGGATGTCCTGGGTTGGCAGACCGCCATGCCATCAGTTCGGACGCTAAACGACTCGTGTCAGTGCTATATTGTTTGCTGATAATCGCCAGTTTTAACCAGCCGTTGATATCAGGTTGAGTGGCTTGTGCGCTTGCTGATTGTAATTCAGTCAAGGGGATGTGTTGTAATTTATTCCAGACAGTGGCTGTACCGCCTTGCCAAAAGATGGGACCGTTGGGGAACCCTTGCAAATTGACTGGCGCACTTTGTGCGGCAGATCCTGATGAGGATGAAAATCCCTGATTCAGAATATGTTGAGTTGTTTCGCAACCTGTAAATAACAGTGTACATAAAGCAATTAATGATGTAATAAAAATATTTTTAAGCATACGAACATAAAACCTAAACTTATAGAATCTGGATAAGATAACATTTTGGCCTATGAATAGAAATCATTTTGGTATTTTATACGTTGTAGCCACACCTATCGGCAATTTGCAGGATATGGGCCCGCGTGCGGTTGAAGTATTAAAAACCGTAGAGGGGATTCTGGCTGAAGATACGCGTCATAGTGCGCCTTTGCTGCAGCATTTTATGATTGATACGAAAATGCTTGCCTTGCATGAGCATAATGAACGTCAGCGGACTGCGATCATACTGGAGCGTTTACGGCAAGGTGAATCGATTGCATTAATCAGCGATGCAGGAACACCGTTGATTAATGATCCGGGTTATTTTTTAGTGCGTGAAGCGATAAAAGCTGGGATTCGTGTGGCACCGGTTCCAGGCCCCTGTGCGCTGATTGCGGCTTTATCTATTTCAGGTTTGCCAACCGATCGTTTTTGTTTTGAAGGCTTTTTGCCTGCAAAAAGTAAACATCGTGTGCAGCATCTGGAATTATTGCGCAATGAAACGCGCACGCTGGTTTTTTACGAAGCGCCGCATCGTGTGATGGATTCTTTGCAAGATATGTTGACAGTGTTTGGCGGAGAACGGGAAGTGGTCATCGCGCGGGAATTAACGAAACTGTATGAAACTGTTTATTCTGGGACACTTTCGCATTTGCTTGAATGGGTGAGGGAAGATGAAAACCGCCGGCGCGGGGAAATAGTCTTGATTGTCAAAGGCAAAGAAAAAACAGTACAGATTGAAGAGGGTGTTTCAATGGAGCATATTTTAAAAATATTGCTCGCTGAATTACCGCTGAGTCAAGCGGTTGAATTGACGGCAAAAATTTCAAATCAACGAAAAAATGAGATATATCAAAGAGCTTTGCAGCTTAATAATAAAGCGTAGGGTGGGCAAAGGCGCACTGCCATTAAGTTAAGCGAAAGCTGATTAGAGCGTCATCCCGGAATTTAGTAGCGCTTAATTCGCGCTCTTTGCGAATTTAGCGCTACTTAATGTCCGGGATCTACTTATCATTTGGGTGGATCCCG
>DATIJV010000105.1:0-5562 GCA_035478255.1 Gammaproteobacteria bacterium | reverse complement strand
TTTATTGCAAGTACGGCGTTGAAAACTTAAAAAAATGAGTCATGTAGAAAGTGCTACACTCCTCATTTTTTTAAGTTTTCGCCTTGTACTTACAATAAATACTTGTTTTAAAAGGGTTCTTATCCATAACTCAGGTTAATTCAAAAAGCGGCCTCTATATGTTTCTTCGCATAGTCATTAACATGACTGCGCGAAGTATACACCGAGACCGCTTTTAATTTAGTTTGAAGCAGGAGCAGTTGCGTCAGCAGCTGGGGCAGTTGAACCGCCGGCTGGAGCCATTGCTTTTTTGTGGTGCTTTTTATGCTTCTTTCCCATATGATGCTTTTTAGCTTTTTTAGCAGGAGCTGCAGCTTGGTCCTGGTTAGCAGCACCCGTCGCAGCAGGAGCTGTAGAAGTGTTGTCTGCTAATTGTTGCATCACTGCATCGGATTTGTTTGGAGCAGCTTGCTGGGTATCTTCAGCGAAAGCAACAGAGGTAGCCAGGCAAGCGCCAGTTAATAAAGCAATAAGTTTTTTCATTTTCGTTTCTCCATGTTAAAGTTCGCTTACTAAGATACTATAAATTTTATGGAATGAATATCTACAGAGAGAAAAATTTATGTTAGAAGTTTGGAACAATCCTGAATACGTAAAAAATGTGGCGGCAGATATTTTAAAAGAAGCCGCCAGGCAGGGAGCAAGCAGTGCCGAAGTTGATATTGGTTTAAATAAAGGGTTTTCCGTTACTTCTCGCTTAGGTGAGGTAGAATCTGTGGAATATAACCAGGATAAAATTGTCGATATTACGGTTTATTTTGGACATCGAACAGGGTCGGCCAGTTTATCAGACTTACGCTTTGACGCTATTCAATCTGCGGTAGCTGCCGCTTGCAATATCGCGCGTTTTGGCGATAAAGATATTTACGGAGGGCTGGCTGAAAAAGACTTGCTTGCCTTCAATTATCCAGAGTTAAATTTATCCTTTCCTTGGGATATTTCTGTCGAGCAAGCCATTGAAATAACCAAACAATGCGAAAATATGGCACTTTCCGAAGATAAGCGCATCCAAAATTCCGAAGGAGCTTCACTTTCCACGACCCAAGGCTCACATGTTTACGGCAATTCTCATGGGTTTATGGGAGCTTATCATGCGACCCGTCATGATATTAGTTGTGCATTGGTGGCAGGCGGAGAAGATGAAATGCAGCGAGATTATAGCTATACGCTATCCTGTGATCCCGCGATGCTTGAATCCATTGAATGGGTTGCTCGTACGGCTGCAGAAAAAACTGTGCGCCGTCTGGGAGCGGCACGTCTTTCTACTCGCAAAGTTCCCGTGATTTTTGCGGCTGAAGAAGCGCGTGGTTTTTTAGGGCATTTTGTGAGCGCGATTTCAGGAAGCAATCTTTACAGAAAATCTTCGTTTTTATTGGACTGTCTCGATCAACCTGTTTTTCCTGCGCATATACAAATAGATGAGCGTCCGCATTTATTAAAATCATTAGGCAGCGCGCCGTTTGATGAAAATGGCGTGGCGACTCGACCCAATATTTTTATTGAGAATGGAATTCTGCGAAGTTACGCTCTCAGTGTATATTCCGCGAGAAAATTAGGCATGCAAACTACTGGAAATGCGGGCGGCGTGCATAATTTATTTATCAATACGGGTACAAAAGATTTAGCGGCTTTATTGAAGACTATGGATACCGGATTGCTGGTGACGGATTTAATGGGGCAGGGAGTCAATCTTGTGACAGGAGATTATTCACGCGGCGCGAGTGGATTTTGGGTGGAGGGCGGCGAAATTCAATATCCGGTCCAGGAAATCACGATTGCAGGAAATCTGCGCGATCTGTATAGGCGTATTATTGAAGTGGGAACTGATGTAGATAAACGCGGTAATATTCAAACAGGTTCGATTTTAATTGAAAGCATGATGGTTGCGGGCGATTGAAAATACTTTATTCCGCTTCACCAAAGCGGCTATTGAATAATTCTTTAATCGTATCGCGTGCTTCCTGTTCATCTCCGCCTGAAATAATCAAATCCAAAATTGTTCCCTTTGTCGCACCCAATACAATAATCGACATGATGCTCTTACAATTCGCCGATTGATTGTTTTTTTGAATTTCAATTTTGCTTTCAAATTTTGAAGCTGTTGCCACCAATTTTGCAGCGGCCCGGGTATGTAAACCCAACACATTGATGACTGTGATTTTCTCATTAATCATAGATTAAAATCTTCGCCTAAATACACAGCCCTGACTTGCTTATTATTTAAAATATCTTGCGGTGTTCCCTGATGCAGCACTTCACCTTGATTCACAATATACGCACGCTCACAAATATCCAGTGTTTCGCGAACATTATGGTCTGTAATCAATACGCCAATATTGCGTGTGCGCAAATGCGTAATAATCCGTTTAACATCAACAACGGAAATAGGATCAATACCCGCAAATGGTTCATCCAGTAAAATAAACTTCGGATCAGTCGCAAGTGCTCGTGCAATTTCAACACGGCGGCGTTCACCGCCTGATAAGCTGATCCCCAGCGTATTTCGTATATCGGTGATATGAAATTCTTCCAATAACTGATTGAGAATTTCTTCGCGCGCGGCTTCTTTCAAATTTTTGCGCAGTTCAAGAATTGCCATGATATTATCAGCAGCAGTCAATTTTCGAAAAATAGAGGCTTCCTGGGGAAGATAACTGATCCCAAGTTGTGCGCGAAGATGTACGGGCATCGTTGTAATATCTTGTTCATTTAAAAAAATATTACCGCTGTCACAACCGATCAATCCGACAACCATATAAAAACAAGTGGTTTTACCCGCACCATTGGGGCCGAGTAAACCAACCACTTCACCGCGGTTTACATGAAGCGAAACTTCTTTGACCGCCTGTCGTGTTTTATATTTCTTGCTGATTTTTTCTATACGTAATGTGCTCATGATGTTAATTGGCTTGGCTCAATAATAATTGTGGAACGCCCGGTTTTCGATGGTGGTGCAGTGACCACCTGGTCTTTCATATTGTAAATAATAACGGGGCCTTGAAAAGTATTTTTTCCTTGTGTGACAACAACATCACCTTCCAGAAAAACCAGTGACGTTGCCGGATAAAATTTAATAACTTTCGCTTTTGCATGTAACTCAGCATCGCCCGCTTTAGGTAAAGTAGTATATTCTGCTAATTGATTCAAACCATAGGCAATCGCTTCTTTTATTTTATGTTTATCATTATTTGTCGTGACAACACGGTCCGCTGTAAGATGCGTTGTGCCCTGATCAATTTTCACGTGACCTTCGTAAATATTTGTGCCTGTTTTGTAATTAAAAGTAGAAGCATCTGAATTGATATGCATAATTTGCTGATCATCACCTTGAAGAGCAAACAAGCTTAAAGGCATGATCAATAAAAAACAAAATACATAAAAATGAGTTCTAGGAAGTTGGCACATAGTCACCCTTAGCTTCTGAAAGCAATTTGACTGTTCCATCATTTAAATCTGCTAACATGCCTACGGCGCGAATGGTTGTCTCCGGCTGCGTAATGGTGACAGGGCGGCTCGTGCTGGCTTGCTGTTTATCAGGAAATACGCTTAATGAAGTTGTTTTCATCGTAGTATTGGGATTTTCAATGTCGGCTGGATGATGAATCACTACGTTATTTGAAAATACAATTTGTTCTGTGCCATTTAATGCATCTGCTGTATCAGAATTAATGTACCAAGGTTCAGGGGATTGTCGATATATCGTCACATGCGGATAATTAATATGTGTTGTATCTTCTTCTGCATAATGAATCATTTTAGGCGCTTCAATTTTTAGAGAAGGCGAACCTTGTTTATTCATCATGGTCGCGACAATATTTTCCATATAAGCATCAGGTTCATTGGAATCTGTATGAGTTGTCAATGGTTCTGATTGACGGGACAGTAAAATTGACCATGCGCTTAAGCAAAATGCTATAAAAAATAACAAAGTGGTCGTCGAATTTTTAAAAGAAAAAATATTCATATCAAATAACTTTCAATGATGGATTGATAAGTTCCTTGCGCCTTCATAATGATCTCACATAATTCACGGACTGCACCTTTGCCGCCATATGCTTTTGTGACGAAAACTACGTGTTCATGAATAATTTGCGGCGCATTGGGTACGGAAACAGGAAGACCCACGCGGCGCAGTAAAGGAAGGTCCGGTAAATCATCTGCAATATAAGCAATTTCTGCATCATCCAGATTTAATTTTTGTTTTAAATCTTCATAAGCCATTAATTTGTTGGACTGTCCTTGGTAAACGTGTTCAATATGTAAATCTTGCATGCGTACTGCAACTGCTTCTGATTTTTTTGCAGTAATGATGGCAAGATGCACGCCGGATTGCTGCAATAATTTCATGCCAAATCCATCGTAAACAGAAAAATCTTTCATCTCGGAACCCATCGGGCCATAAAATAATGTACCGCTCGTCAGTACACCATCTACATCAGAAATGAGCAATCGAATTTTGCTGGCTTTTTCTTTGAGAAGATTTTCCATTACATGACACCTGCGCGCAAAATATCATGTAAATGGACTACGCCAACCGGATGATTTTGCTCATTGGTGACGATTAAAGCGGTAATTTTATGCGATTCCATAATATGTAATGCTTCGGCGGCTAATGTATCTGGAGAAATAATTTTCGGATTTTTTGTCATGATATCTTGAATGATGGTGTGATGAATGTCTGCATTATTGTCGAATGCACGGCGAACATCACCATCGGTGAAAATACCGGTTAATTCATTATTTTGATTGACGATTGTTGTCATGCCTAATTTTTTTTGTGTCATCTCTACCAAAGCTGTTTTGAGAAAAGCATTAAAATCGACTTTGGGAAGAGCATTACCAGTATGCATGAGTTCATCGACCCGCAATAATAATCGACGACCTAAGGCGCCGCCTGGATGAGATAAAGCAAAATCTTCTGCTGTAAAACCGCGCCGTTCCAATAAAGAAATCGCCAGTGCATCACCCATGACCAGAGCGGCTGTGGTGCTCGAAGTGGGAGCCAAACCTAAAGGACAGGCTTCTTTTTCAACGCTGACATCGATGTTGATTTTTGCGGCTTTTGCAAGAGTAGAATGCGGATTTCCCGTCAAAGTGATTAAGGGAAGATCTAAACGTTTGATGAAAGGTAGAATCGCGAGGATTTCATCGGTTTCACCTGAATTGGAAATTATCAATAAAACATCTTCTTGGGTAATCATGCCAAAGTCACCGTGCTTGGCTTCACCTGGATGAATAAAGAAAGCGGGGCTTCCGGTGCTGGCGAAAGTGGCTGCGATTTTTTTGCCAATATGGCCGGATTTACCCATGCCCATGACAATGATTCGCCCAGCACTGGTTAAAAGATACTGACAGGCTTTGGCAAAATCTGTATTAATGCGCGAGGCGAGGGAGTGGATAGCAGCAGCTTCGGCTTCAATGACAGCCTGGCCTAATTTACATATTTTTTCAATGTCTTGCATAAAACCCTCAATTATATATATGGTGGTGGACACGGCAAAAAGCAGCCTTTGTCCACCCTAC
>DATIJV010000104.1:0-7625 GCA_035478255.1 Gammaproteobacteria bacterium | reverse complement strand
ATGACAACAAGATGACAACAAATGGGGCTGAGCTATTACCTTTTTTACTGCTTTTGCTCTAAAGCCCTTGCCTGACAAGGGCTTCAAGTCAATCGGCTTTCCTTAGCTTGATGCCTATGCCCTTTCCCCTTCCTCCAAACGCGCTTTTCGTTTGGAGGAAGGGGACGCTTCGATACAGATGCGCTTAATTAGAACGTCCCCCTTCCTCTAAACACGCTTTTCGTTTGGAGGAAGGGGAAAGGGGAAGGAGGCGCGGATCTTTGTAACATATTGATTAATAACACAATTCCCGAAAAATTTGCGCAAAAACCCGATTTTACGCGTTTTTTGTAAAAAAAGTCTTTATTAATCATGAAGTTAAGCGCTAATTCCCAGAAAAAAACAGTTCTACTATACCATCCTTAATTCATTCACATTCCTCACCCACGGATGCATCTTTCGTAACTCTTTCGGTAAATTAGTCTCAGTTGCTGATGCTTCACGGCTCGTCACAAAACTTCCAAATGTCAGCACAAACCAATCTTTGCCTTCATGTTTGGTTTGATAAATATGGCCTGTGTTTCTCAAACGCAGCTGCGATTGCAAATCTTTTACATCATCCAGATGATAACTCCCATACAACTGCAAAGCATACTGTCGAGAAGTTTGCAAAGGCCCGCTGAAATCCTGTTTTTCTTCTGCCGATGAAGCAATTTTTATTGGCGGTTCAGAGGGAAGCTCTTCTGGCTGCACAAAAGAGATTTGCTTTTTCTTTGGGAAAATCAGAGGCTCATATTCCAGGCGCTGCTCCATTCTGTGCATGATTTCATTTCGGTGTGTTTCATAAGGACTCGGTTGACGCATCGGTATAATAGATTGCGATTCTGCAGTCGGATGACGAAGCAATTGAATTGCTCTAATTGCCGGCGGATAATTTTGCGCTGCAGCTTGCGTCATCCAGAAAATTCCAGACTCGGCATCCTCTGTCCCACCATAACCATAATAATACATATAACCGACTGCATACTGCGCCTCGGCTTTACATTTCACAGCTAAAGGCAGCAGCTGACGAAAGGCTTCTTGATAATAACCCGATTCAAATGATGCTTTTCCTGCCTGAAGATCTTGCGCCATTCGCGAACTTGCGCATGATATCAGCATGAGAGATGTTACTATGAGAAATAAGCATCGCTTAAACATGGTATAAGAGCTAATCCCCCAATAATGGTTTTGGCATTCCGCGAAACAATAATGGCGTGCGTTGTAAAGGTAATTTTTCTAATCGGCCTCCATTATTCAAGATAACTCCATCTGCTGTAATAGCATAAATCCTGACGCCAGAAGAAGGCAATGTGTCACCCACCGCAAAAATTTTTCCGGGCTGATTTGATTCTGAAATGATGACCCGTGAAAATTTGTCCGGTGTTGATTTTATCACACCTATCAAACGAATTTTTAAACTCGTGACAGGCAATAAATTCGATTGCTTAACTACACCATATTTTCCTAATAAATGCCATGCGGGAATAGCGTCGATTAATGTGATTAATTGAGCATTTGCTGCCGCATTGTTTGAGTTTTCTGAAGAATAGGAACGGGTCAATAAAAAGTCACCTCGCCAGGTCCAAAGCATTTGAATAAAGGTAATGAGAGCAAAGACCGTCATCACAGCTAAAAAACCCGGAGCCGCCCGGCGCCCCCAGGCAGTCGTTAGCAGCGGCGATAATAACTCGTCGATCATGAGATACATCCATTGATGATGATCTATATTATACCAAAGTATAGGGTGGGCAAAGGCATGCTTTATAACTCAGGTTACTGACTTTAACCATTCCGCCGCTTCCCTCGCAAAATACGTCAAAATCGCATCTGCGCCCGCTCTTTTAATCGAAATCAACGACTCCATGACCACCGCTTTTTCATCCAGCCAGCCTTGCAGAGCTGCCGCCTTTAACATTGCATATTCACCACTCACCTGATACACAAACGTCGGTGCACGAAATAATTCTTTTATTTGACGAACAATATCAAGACACGGCATCCCCGGTTTAATCATCACAATATCAGCACCCTCCTGCAAATCCAGCGCCACTTCATGCAAAGCTTCATCACGATTACGCGGATCGAGTTGATACTGAAATTTATCCGCTTTCCCAAGAGACTTTCCTGAACCCACCGCTTCACGAAAAGGCCCATAAAAACTCGACGCATATTTCGCCGAATACGCCAAAATTTTTGTATTCACAAAACCGTTTTCTTCAAACGCTTGACGAATCGCCCGAATTCGTCCATCCATCATGTCAGAAGGTGCAACCATGTCCACGCCTGCTTTTGCATGTGACAAAGCCTGTTTGACCAGAACATCGATCGTCTGATCATTTAAAACATATCCTTTTTCATCGATTATTCCATCCTGCCCGTGCGACGTATAAGGATCCAAAGCAATATCTGTCATCACACCCAATTCTGGAAATGATTTTTTTAACCTGCGCACAGCTTCTTGCACCAATCCATCTGAACGATAGGCTTCTTCAGCAGACAAACTTTTTTTTGACTCATCAATCACAGGGAAAAGTGCAATTGCAGGAATTTTTAATTCCATCAATTTTTCTGCTTCCTGCAATAATAAATCGATACTCAAACGTTCAATGCCCGGCATGGAAGAAATGATTTCACGACGGTTTTTTCCTTCCGTAATAAATAATGGATAAATCAAATCATCGACTGATAAATGCGTTTCTGCCATCAATCGACGTGAAAATTTATCACACCGCATGCGGCGTAATCGCGTTTCGGGAAACTTGCGATTGATTTGATAAAATGACATGATCGACTCCTCTCATCAAAAATTTGTTATACTTCGCGCGGTCATAAATTGAATTTTACGAAACCTTTCATGACAAACATAGCAGTTTTTACTTTTTATCCTACGCTTAAAGCAGCTGCGAAAACATTAGCTGCAAAGCTGGGCTTGCCCGTTAAGTCCAATGCTGATTATTTATTATTGCTGACACCCGATTATTTAGGCTTACAAAAAACCTTGGGCAAATCCCTGCCTCTTTATATTAATTTTTTATCGAAACGTTTTCAGTATCGCCGTGAAAACATGAGCTTACGCAAAGAAGCCCTGGTGCGTGCGCTAGGTTTAAAAAGCCATAGCGAAGCACGAATTGTCGATGCAACAGCGGGGCTCGCAAGAGATAGTTTTATTCTGGCAGCATTCGGATTTCATGTTCAAATGATTGAACGCTCACCCATTATTCATGCTTTGGTAAAAGACGGCTTAGAGCGCGCTTCAAAAAATCCTGATCTTCTGCCGATTATCAAACGTATGGAACTCATTCAAAGCGATGCAGCTATCTGGTTGAAAGAATCAAAAGAAAAACCAGACATCATTTACCTCGACCCCATGTTTCCAGAACGTAAAAAATCGGCATTATCCAAACTCGATATGCAGATTTTTCATGATATTGTGGGCGATGATCTCGACCAGGATGAGTTATTTAAAACAGCTCTCGCTTGTGCCCGGAAACGTGTTGTGGTAAAAAGGCCGCGACTTGCACGCGAGCTTTCCGGGATTAAACCGCATCACTCGCTTTCAGGCAGTAGCAGCCGGTTTGATATTTATATAACTTGAGACCTTATGGATACTTTGCACTATTTAATTAACTTTATTTTACATCTCGATGAGCATTTAATTGCATTCGTCACCGCATATGGGACATGGACTTACGCCCTCTTGTTTTTCATTATTTTTTGCGAATCCGGCATTATTTTTACCGCATTCTTACCCGGTGATTCCCTGTTATTTGCAACGGGCGCCCTCACCGCCAGCATGACAGGAATATTAAATATTCACATTTTATTTATTTTGCTGGTATTGGCTTCGGTCACTGGCAATGGCTTAAATTATTTTATCGGCAATTGGATTGGCCCTCGGGTTTTTTGTTCTGGCAATTCCTGGATTTTCAATAAAAAACATATTGAAAAAGCACATGTCTTTTACGAACGCTATGGCGGAAAAGCGATTATCATCGCCCGCTTCATCCCGATTATTCGCACGATTGTGCCCTTTATCGCGGGTGTGGGTTATATGAAATATCGACAGTTTTTTATTTTTAACCTGATCGGCGCGCTGCTCTGGATTGGCGTTTTAGTGTATGGCAGTTATCTTTTTGGCAATATTCCAATCGTCAAACAGCATTTTTCACTGGTAATTCTAGCCATTATCACAATTTCACTGATGCCGCCGGTGATTGAATTTATTCGGCATCAATGGACAAAAAAGCCTAAAAATGCAGCTAACTCCTCTTAACTTCGGAGATATAGACAAAACTCGAAACTTCGTGCAGAATTCAAAACTACAGCAAAAGTCCGGCACATGAGAGCATCATCCCGCGCGCTTTTGAGCTAAGGCAGAAAAGGCATTACATGGCAAAAATATTAGTTTTACACGGCCCCAACTTAAACCTGCTCGGTACACGCGAGCCGGAAATCTATGGGAGTGAAACTTTAAATGCGCTTAACATTCGCCTGTCCGCTGAAGCATTAGAATACGGACACAATTTATCTCATCTTCAAAGCAATGCGGAACATATCCTGATCGACCGCATTCAACAATGTCCAAAAGATTTAACTGATTTCATTATTTTTAATCCGGCAGCCTTCACTCATACCAGCATTGCGCTGCGTGATGCCTTGCTGGCTGTCAATAAACCGTTCATTGAAGTTCATCTTTCAAATATCCACCAACGCGAACCTTTCCGCCATACCTCTTATTTTTCTGATATTGCAATAGGTTGTATCACAGGCTTGGGAACACAGGGGTATCTGTTAGCGCTTCAATATGCGGACCATTATCTCACAAAGAATCGATAGGAGCTGTACGCTATGGCCATGGATATGCGAAAAATTCGCAAACTCATCGAACTCATTCAGGAGACGGGTATTGCAGAAATTGAAATTCACGAAGGTGAAGAATCCGTTCGTATCAGCCGGGAAAGCAGCAAATCCGCTCCCGCCATGATCAATATGCCTTCTGCTTATACTTTACCTGCCGCCCCCCAACCACCTGCTGCATCTCCACCTGAAACACCTGCCCAGACTAACAAACATTCCGTCAAGGCGCCTATGGTTGGAACGGTTTATCTCTCGCCCTCCCCCGGTGCAAAAGCATTTATTCAAGTGGGTCAGACGGTCAAAGCGGGTGATACGCTTTGTTTAATTGAAGCCATGAAAATGTTTAATCAAATTGAAGCCGATAAAGCGGGCACGGTTACAGCCATCCTCGTTGAAAGCGGTGTTCCGGTTGAATTTAATCAACCTCTCGTTGTGATTGAATAGGAACAAGAGAACCATGCTGAATAAAGTTGTTATTGCCAATCGCGGAGAAATTGCTCTGCGCATCCTGCGTGCCTGCAAAGAATTAGGAATCAAAACAGTCGCTGTTCATTCCACAGCAGATCGAGATTTGATGCATGTCAGACTCGCTGATGAATCAGTTTGTATCGGGCCGCCCGCACCCAGCGAAAGTTATTTAAGTATTCCAGCGATTATCAGCGCGGCTGAAATTACTGATGCTGTTGCGATTCATCCAGGTTATGGATTTTTGGCCGAAAATGCAGATTTTGCAGAACAAGTCGAAAAAAGTGATTTCATTTTTATTGGGCCGCATCCTGAAAGCATTCGGCAAATGGGTGACAAAGTCGCTGCCATTCAGGCAATGCGGGCACTGGGCATTCCCTGTGTTCCCGGATCCAGTGAACCCATCGGTGATGCAGACCCCGCATCAACCATCAAAATGGCGCGCGAAATTGGTTACCCCATTATTATTAAAGCAGCGGGAGGCGGCGGTGGACGCGGCATGCGAGTCGTTCATACTGAATCTCATTTATTAAATGCAATTGCCATGACGCGTACTGAAGCGGCTGCCGCGTTTAAAAACGACAAAGTGTACATGGAAAAATATTTGCAAACACCGCGCCACATTGAAATTCAAGTGATTGGCGATGGCCAGGGAAATGCGATTTATCTCGGTGAGCGCGATTGTTCCATTCAACGCCGTCATCAAAAAATTATCGAAGAAGCACCCGCGCCGGGCATTACACCCGAGCAGCGCCAGGCGATTGGTGAAAGATGCGCAAAAGCATGCCGCGACATGAATTATCGGGGTGCCGGAACATTTGAATTTCTCTATGAAAATAACGAATTTTATTTCATCGAAATGAATACGCGAATTCAAGTCGAGCATCCTGTCACTGAAATGATTACTGGAATTGATATTGTCAAAGAACAATTGCATATTGCTGCAGGCAAAAAACTTTCGATCAAGCAATCTGATGTTAAAATTAAAGGCCATGCAATCGAATGCCGCATCAATGCAGAAGATCCGCGTACTTTTGCTCCGTGTCCAGGCACGATTACTCATTTTCATGCACCAGGAGGCCCTGGCATTCGATTGGATTCGCATATTTATAGTAGTTATAAAGTTCCGCCTTATTACGATTCTCTGATCGCAAAAATTATTGCCTATGGCGAAACACGCGAGATTGCTTTGGCAAAAATGCGAAATGCACTGGATGAAACGATCATCGATGGAATTAAAACCAATTTGCCGCTCCATCAAGACATTCTGCGCGGAAATACCTTCCAGCGCGGGATTGTGAATATTCATTACCTTGAGCAATGGTTAAATTTGTGATTGAGCTCCACGCTAAAACCCGCGCAGACTATGCAGAAATGCTCGGTGATCAATTCCTCTTATTGGGAGCGAAAGCCGTGACTTTTCAAGATGCGGGGGACGAGCCTATTTATGAACCCGATCCTTTCGCCCCGCATTTCTGGCAAGAAACGATTGTTATAGGTTTATTTGATCATGATACTGCAGCCCAACCCATTTTAAATTATCTGGAAAATCAGCAAGCTTCTGGACTCATCAAAAATTTTCATCGTAAAGATATTATGGACCAGGATTGGGAGCGCGTATGTCTGGAACATTTCAAACCGATTCAATTTGGCAACCGTTTATGGATTTGTCCAAGCTGGCACACTCCGCCTGACCCGCACGCTGTGAATGTGATTCTGGATCCTGGGCTTGCATTTGGAACGGGGACCCATCCGACGACGGCATTATGTCTGGAATGGCTGGAAGAACATATTCAGCAAGGATCACTTGTGATGGATTATGGTTGCGGCTCGGGTATTTTAGGGCTGGCCGCATTGAAACTGGGGGCCCAAGAAGTCGTTGCAGTTGATAATGATCCGCAAGCGCTTCTGGCAACTCAAAAAAATGGCCAAATTAATCCGGGTATTAGCTCTAAATTGCAGACTTGCCTGCCTGATGAAATGCCAGAATTTGCACCCGACGTTCTGATTGCCAATATTCTGGCTCGACCGTTGATTGAATTGGCTCCGCGATTTGCAAGCTTCACTCATCCTGGAAGTGATTTATTATTATCGGGGATTTTGGTTTCGCAAGCCGAGGAAGTCATGAAAGCCTATGAGGGCTGGTTTCAGTTCAAAAAGCCGATTGTTCATAAAAATGAATGGGTTAGATTATACTTCGTGCGGTCATAAGCTGTACTACTGTTACCTCCTTCCCCTTTCCCCTTCCTCCACAAAAAGCGTGTGGAGGAAGGGGGACGTTC
>DATIJV010000103.1:0-18489 GCA_035478255.1 Gammaproteobacteria bacterium | reverse complement strand
ATGACAACAAGATGACAACAAATGGGGCTGAGCTATTACCTTTTTTACTGCTTTTGCTCTAAAGCCCTTGCCTGACAAGGGCTTCAAGTCAATCGGCTTTCCTTAGCTTGATGCCTATGCCCTTTCCCCTTCCTCCAAACGTGCTTTTCGCTTGGAGGAAGGGGAAAGGGGAAGGAGGTAGTAAATCATCTCCGGCCCGCCCGAATCAACCCGCCCAACCCAATCTGCTCCAACGCCAATTCCATATGACACCGAATCATCACCGCACTTTCCATACTGAGCACTTCCTGCAGTAATTTGCATGCTTTCTTTTTTGTAAACTGTCGAATCACCCATTTCATTCGACTGAGCGACGAGGCACTCATACTTAACGAATCAAACCCCATTGCGACCAGCAGCAGCACCGCCACTGGATCACCCCCCAGCTCCCCGCAAATACTCACATGCTTGCCTTCCTGATGCCCTCCTTCCACCGTCTGCATCAATGCACGCAGAACCGCCGGATGCAATGAATCATACAAATTCGCCACTCGCGCATTATTGCGGTCCACTGCCAGCAAATATTGCGTCAAATCATTACTTCCTACCGATAAAAAATCAACCCGTTTCGCAATCGCCCGCGCCTGATAAACTGCGGAAGGCACTTCAATCATCACCCCCACTTCCGGCATTTGAATATCAAATCCTTCCTCACACACATCCGCATACGCTTTTTTTAATAACCGCACACCCTCATCCACTTCACTCACATCGGTTATCATCGGCAGCATGATACGCAAATTATGATAATCTTCACTCGCACGCATCATCGCACGGACCTGCGTTAAAAAAATGTCAGGATGATCGAGCGTAATACGGATCCCGCGCCAACCCAAAAACGGATTATCTTCTTTCAACGGAAAATAAGGCAGTGCTTTATCACCACCAATATCCAGTGTACGCATCGTCACCGGCCGAGGTGCAAAAGACGTTAATAATTGCCGATAAATCACGCGTTGTTCTTCACTCGTCGGAAAACTATCGCGCACCAAAAACGGGGTTTCCGTACGATATAAACCGACACCTTCTGCACCCGCTGCCAATGACAATCCAATGTCCGCACCCAAACCCATATTGACCATCAATGAAACACGCTCACCATCTGCTGTTTGTGCAGCATCATCCCTCAACGCTTCCAGAGACGCCGTTAATTCATGTTCTTCAAGAGAGAGTTTCTGGAATTCTTCACGCAATGCCGCGCTTGGCGTCATATAAATTTGCCCATAATAACCATCAATAATAATTTCCTTGTCCTGCATTTCATAAATAGGAATATCACTGACACCCATGACCGTTGGAATACCCATCGCGCGCGCTAAAATCGCCACATGCGAATTGCTCGATCCTTTACACGAAACAACCCCCGCAAGACACCCTTCAGGCACTTCAGCCAAATCCGCTGCTGTTAATTCATCGCCAATTAAAATCGAGCGCTCCGCATATTGCGGTAAAACACGTTCATTACGCTGTAAATAAGCAAGCACACGATGACCCAGATCTTTAATATCAACCGCTCGCTCGCGCAAATATTCATTTTCGAGATTTTGAAGACGCGCCACATGCGATTGAATCACTTCACGCAAAGCGCCTTGTGCCCAATTCCCGCGGCGAATGGCATGCACGATTTCCGCGCCCAGGTCCGTGGTATCCAGCATACGTTGATACACTTCAAATAATGCGCGTTCTTCGAGCGGTAAATTGGGATAAAGCCGTTCGCTCAAAATACGAAAATCTTCGCGTCCTGCAGCAAGAGAAACTTCAAGCAAACGAATTTCTTTTTCGATATCATCAGGTTCACGATCAGGAACTGCATCAAGATCTAACATGGAAAAAACAACCACACCTGTTCCGATCCCCACTCCAGGTGCGCTTGGTATACCAGAATAAATATTTCCTTCATTTATTTGTGCATGCACATCGTACAATCTTGCCACTTCGCCAATAGCTTCGGCATGTGCAATGACCGCAGCTAATTGCGTCGCGAGGGTGACAAGAAAAGCTTCTTGTGATTCGTCATAACGACGGTCTTCCCTGCGCTGGGCAACGATTACGCCTAAAACCTGCCGATGAAAAATGATTGGTGCGCCTAAAAAAGCTTTATATATTTCATCATGAATTTCAGGTAAAAAAAGAAAATGCGGATGTTTTGTTGCATCATTGATATTGAGCGGCTCTTCGCGTTCGCCGACAAATCCGACCAACCCTAAATTCAGCGGAATTCGGATCTTGCCCACGATGCCTGGATTCAAGCCTTGCGTCGCCATTAAAATATATTCGCCATGGCGGCGATCCAGAAGATAAATGGTGCAGGCATCGGTTTCAAGCGCTTTGGCAACACGCTTTACCATAATCTCCAGCGCTTCTTTAAAATCTGATGCGTTGGAAACTTCCTGAATAATGCGGCGCAGAGTTTTTAGCATAGTTTATTCTCACAAATTACTCTGTCTCCCAAAAACGCCGCGATAACACAACGCGCGCAAATTCTTTCATTGCGAGGCTATACACGCGCCGTTTAAAAGCGACAACTTGTGTCAAGGGATACCAATAGGAAACCCATGCCCAGGAATCAAACTCGGGGCTGTCTGTGCCCGTTAAATCGAATTGATTATCCTGTCCCACCATGCGCAGCAAAAACCATTTTTGTTTTTGTCCGATGCATAAAGGCCTGGAATGCTGGCGAATCAGCCTTTTCGGTAATCGATAACGCAGCCAGCGTTTTGTGCTCGCTAATACTTTGACTGATTCGGGCGGTAAACCAATTTCTTCTTTCAATTCACGATACATGGCTTCTTCTGGCGTTTCTGTTTCTTTCATACCACCTTGAGGAAATTGCCAGGCAGGTTTTCCAATCCGCTTTGCCAGGAATAGCTGCCGCTTGGCATTCACCAGAATGATACCTACCCCGTGCCTGAAACCATCATCGTCAATCACATTCTATCGCCTTGAATTTTATTTTTTATAAAAGATATTATCGCATTGTTTCAAAAAGTGATTTATACAGCAATTATTTTTGTTATAGTTCCTTAAGATAATTTCATGAACAGGAAACGTGAAAACATGAAAATTCGTGTCATAGTCAATGGTGCAGGCGGCAAAATGGGGCAGCTTTGTGTGAAAGCAGTCGAGAATGATGCGGACCTTGTTCTCGCAGGTCAAACGGGCCGCAGCGATGATTTGGCTTTACAAATTAAAAATCACGAGGCTGATGTGGTCGTTGATTTGACCCGCGCAGAATCGGTATTAAACAATTTGCAAACGATTATTGAAGCCGGTGCGCGACCAGTGATTGGAACATCGGGCCTCTTGAAAGATCAAGTAGAAATGATGCAGAAAAAATGTTTGCAACTTAAGCGGGGTGGGATCATTGCACCGAATTTTGCGCTAGGCGCAGTGTTGATGATGAAATATGCCAGAGAAATGGCCAAATATTTTTCAGCAGTAGAAATTATTGAAATGCATCATGATAAAAAATTAGATAGTCCATCGGGAACAGCAGTGCGTACTGCGGAAATGCTGGCAGAAACATTGAATGGCCGAACAGCGAAACAGGCGGCTAAAGAAACGATTTCAGGTGCACGCGGCGCGTTATATCAGGATATTAATATTCATGCGATACGCTTGCCGGGGTTGGTTGCCCATCAGCAGGTTATTTTTGGAAGTTTGGGTGAAACACTGACGATACGGCATGATACGATTGATCGTTTGTGTTTTATGCCAGGGATCATGCTCGCTTGCAAAAAAGTGATGGAATTAAATCATTTGGTGTACGGATTGGAAAACATATTATGAAGTTTGTTCGATTGAAGGATTGTCATCCTGAGCGGCTTCTTGTGCCGCACAGGTTACCGCCAAAATAGCAGAAATAATACAGAACATGCTGATGAGTTTTCTCATCTGACAACTCCTTTTGAAGCTTCCTATTGACAGTATACAAGAGTTTTATTTTTTATACCTCCTTCCCCCTGCCCCTTCCTCCAGGAAGAGCGCCTGGAGGAAGGGGGGTTCTTCGATACAGATGCGCTGAATTAGAACGTCCCCCTTCCTCTAAGCGCGCTTTTCGCTTGGAGGAAGGGGACAGGGGAAGGAGGTAAAAACATCACGGCGCATACTTCAACCAAACCGGCACGATTCTCTGCAAATATTCCATAAATTTCGACAATCCCACCCGATACTCATGAATCCCCAGCGGATTATATTTCCCTTCTGGAAACGCAATCCCAATCCCAAACAATCCTGGCGCGATAATCCCGCATTCTTTGATATAAGCCAGATGCCCGATATTTTCAACCACAGGCAAAGCACGCCGATGAAAACCTATCGCATAAACCACTTTATTACACTGCGGTAAAAAATGTTCGATATTCTCATCATTCGAATACACACGTTCTAAATTCACCGGCAATTTTCCATCGATATTCTGACGCGCCCACTCTGCTGCTATCCCCTTCAACCCCGTATCATCAAATAAAATCCAGTCATTCATATCCACGGCATAACGCATGGGTGCGCGATAAAAATTAACAATGCGTTTAATGCCCTGATTCACTAAATTCCGCAGCACTAACGTTGCTGAATGCGAAGAACCAAACACTGCAACTGTGTCTTCTTTTTCACAATGCTGCTGAATACGCTCATGGTCCACGGCATCCTGCAAAGGAACAACAACCGGCGCAGAATAATTTAACTGTTTCGATTCAGCACCCATCGCAAGCACGATATTTTTCGCAGAAACACCCGCGCCCGCACGCAGCTGAATTTCCCATTTTCGATCACGCAATACAATATTTTCTGCAAAATCTTCCACAGAAAAAATTTTTTCCCGCAACCGTTTTGTTATCCACAACAAAGGATCCGCCATCAATCCTAATGCACACGTTTTTTTAGGATCAATTTTCTCTATCGGGAAATTTTCATGGCAATTTTGATAGTCGAATGAAGAACACGCGCGTAAAAATTTAAGAAAAGAATTCACTTTCGTATTGCTCGGCACATTACGCCACAACATCCCAAAATCACCGACGGCAAAATGCGGATCAATCCAGACAATTTCATCAGATTTCACGCCGAAATCAAGCAGGTTACCCATCGCCGCAATTCCTGAAGGGCCCGCGCCGATTACTGCCCAATCATAAAAACTCATCAAGACTCCGCAACAGTTTTTTCTGTTTCGATTTTATAGACCAGATCCAGTTCGCGCGCAGCTTTGACTTCATCTAATCGCCGCACCGGTAAATTATGCGGTGCATTTTTCAATAATTCAGGATGCGCTTTTGCTTCGTGCATAATTTTAATTAATACATCCGTAAACCCGTCAAGAATTTGTTTGCTTTCTGTTTCTGTTGGTTCGATTAACAAACATTCAGGAACCAGTAAAGGAAAATACATTGTCGGCGCATGAAAATCATAATCCAGCAAACGTTTCGCAACATCCAGCGCCGTAATTTGCAATTCTTTTGCTTCATTTTTTAAAGTGATAATAAATTCATGACTCGCGCGGCGTGTTGGATAAGCCAAAGTAAATCCAGCTTTTTTCAAACGTGCTAAAATATAATTTGCATTTAACGTGGCATATTCTGCTACACGATGCATGCCCTCTTTTCCCAATAAACGCGCGTATGCATACGCACGCAAAATAATTCCAGCATTTCCCATAAATGCCGATAAACGCCCGATAGTTTGCGGGCAATCTTCTTCTGTAGCCCAACGAAATCCTTCTTTCATTTTCATCACAGTAGGAACAGGCAAGAATGGAACAAGACGTTCACTCACAGCAACCGGACCGCCGCCTGGACCACCGCCGCCATGCGGTGTGGCAAATGTTTTATGCAAATTAATATGCATCACATCAAAGCCCATATCGCCGGGGCGCACTTTGCCCAGAATCGCGTTGAGATTGGCGCCATCATAATAAAGCAAACCGCCGGCTTCATGCATGATTTTCGCAATTTCTTTAATTTTTTGTTCGAACACACCGAGTGTCGATGGATTTGTCAGCATAATTCCAGCAGTTGTTGGACCGACCGCTTTTTGCAATGCATCAATATCCACATTGCCTTGCATGTCAGTTGGAATTTCTCTGACTTTAAATCCACATTGCGCAGCGGTTGCAGGATTAGTGCCATGTGCAGCATCAGGAACAAGAATTTCTGTGCGCGCTAAATCGTGACGCGCGCTATGATACGCGCGAATCATTGCAACACCTGCGAACTCGCCTTGCGCACCTGCCATCGGTGTCAGAGAAACACCTTTCATTCCTGTTATCGCTTTCAAAATTTCCTGCAATTCATACGCGCATTCAAGATACCCTTGACTATTTATTTCAAGCGCGAGCGGATGACGATTTAAAAATCCATCGAGCATCGCTAAGCGATGCACACCGCGCGGATTATATTTCATCGTGCAAGAACCCAAGGGATAAAATTGCGTATCAATCGAAAAATTTCGGCGAGATAATCGCGTAAAATGCCGCACGACTTGCAGTTCAGATGTTTCTGGCAAGAGAGGAATATCTTTTCGTAATAATTCGCTTGGTAAATCGGTTTTTTCATTTTCGATATGCGGCACTTGTGCGGATGCGCAACGATCTTTTTGCGATAATTCAAAAATTAATTCTGACATAGCGCCTCCAGCTTGCTAACAAATAAATCTAAATCTTCTGGAGTTTTTGTTTCTGTCACACAAATCAATAAAACATTTCCTAATTCAGGATAGAATTTTTTAAGATTGAAACCTCCCTGAATTTTATTTTTTGCGAGTTCTTGCAGCACAAATTCCACGGGTTTTTCAAGTTTAACTGCTATTTCATGAAAAAGATGACTGGAAAAAACAGGATGGATACCTTTCAGTTTACTGAGTTTTTCTTGCAATAATTTTAGATTTTGATGACAGGCTACTGCAACTTTGCGTAAACCTTTAGGCCCTAGCAAACTCATGTGAATCGTACTCGCGGTTACGAGTAATCCCTGGTTCGTGCAAATATTTGAAGTCGCCTTCGCGCGGCGAATATGCTGCTCGCGTGCTTGCAGTGTCAACACAAAACCCTGTTTACCCTGTTGGTCAATAGTGCGACCTACTATGCGGCCGGGAAGCTGGCGAATAAGATCTTGTTTACAGCACAAAAATCCATAATAAGGGCCGCCAGATGCCAGCGGCACACCCAGCGGCTGGCCTTCACCACATGCAATATCCGCGCCATTTTTTCCCCATTGGCCGGGCGGTTTCAATAATGCCATCGCCAAAGGATTGACTACACCAATAACCAAAGCTTGTTCGGCATGCGCCCAATCTGTTAAAACATCAACCTCTTCGAGCACACCCAAAAAATTTGGCTGCGGAATGACGAGTGCAGTTAAATTTTCTTTGGAAATTTTTTCAAAAACCGCCGCTGTAATTTTTCCAGTCGCAGGATCAAACGGCACTTCTACAATTTCAATATCTTGCTGACTGACAATAGTCTTTACAACTTGCCGATAAAAAGGATGGACAGTCACAGGCATCAAGATACGATGCGTTTTATTTTTTCGATGTGCACGTGCTGCCATTAAAACGGCTTCAGCCAAAGCGGAAGCGCCGTCATACAAAGAAGCATTGGACACAGAAAGACCCATCAAACTCGCCATCATGGTTTGATATTCATACAATAATTGCAGTGTTCCCTGACTCGCTTCCGCCTGATAAGGCGTATAAGCTGTCATGAATTCACCGCGGCCTGTCACATCCCAAACGGCTGCAGGAATATGATGTTCATACGCGCCTGCACCAATAAAATTTAACTGATTGATATCTTTGGCCGCGCGTTCCCGCATCAAACGCGAAAGTTCCATTTCATTTAATTGCGGAGGAATAGGCGGCAAATTTTTTACGCGTAAATCTGCAGGAATTTCATCAAATAATTGATCGATGCTGGCAGCGTCAATCACAGCCAGCATGTCTTTGACTTCTTTTTCAGTATGTGGAATGAATGGCATGAAATATTCACCCTTATAATTATAATTAATGCGCTTCTGAGGCAACCTGTTTGGTGTATTCGTCAGGCGTCAACAATTCACGATGATGCGTTTCAAAAGGACGAATGCGGAACAACCAGCCTTTTCCATAAGGATCTTCATTCACTAATTGCGGATTATCAAATAGTGATTCATTGATTTCAACGATTTCGCCGGAAACCGGGCAGTAAATATCCGCAGCCGCTTTCACGGATTCAACAACAGCGCATTCCTGTCCAAGTTCAAGGCTGCTTTCAACGTCTGGTAATTCAACATAAACTAAATCACCCAGCATACATTGCGCATGGTCAGTAATTCCAACGGTAATCACTTCATCATCCTGACGCACCCACTCATGGGTTTTCGAATACTTTAATGTTTTTGGTATACTATTCATAATTACCGCTCCGTAATTTTTCTTATTTCTAAAAAAGTTTTTTCACCATTCCGCACAAAAGGCGGTTTAATAACTTGCGCTGAAACTAATTTTCCGCGTATTTCTATGAGACACTCTTCGCCGGTTTCAAAAGGAATGCGCGCCAGAGCAATGCCTTTGTTGAGTGTCGGTGAAAAACTACCGCTTGTGATTTCACCTTCTCCGATGTTTTCAACGATCACTTTTTGATGGTTGCGCAATACGCCTTGGCCTTCTAACACTAATCCAACCAATTTATTTTTTACGCCATTTGCTAACTGTTTTTCAAGTGCTTTTCGTCCGATAAAATCACGGTTTTCTGGTTCAAATGCGACTGTCCAGGCTAAATTCGATTCGAGCGGAGTCACGGTTTCGTCCATGTCTGAACCATATAAATTTAATCCGGCTTCCAGGCGCAATGTGTCTCTGGCACCTAATCCGCAAGGTTTGATATCAATCATTAATAATTTTTGCCAGAATGCAGGCGCATCTTTTGCCGGCAAAATAATTTCAAGGCCATCTTCACCGGTATAACCTGTGCGTGCAATAAATAAATGATCTATTTCAACAAAAGTGAAGGGTTTGAGATTAGCCAGCTTTTGTTGTTCATCCGGCGTAAATAATGCAGAAATTTTATGACGCGCGCGAGGCCCTTGCACAGCAATAATAGCCTTATCTTTCTGTTCGGTGATATCAAGTTGAAATCCTTTGGCTTGTTGATTAAACCATGCCAAATCTTTCTCACGGGTTGCAGAATTCACCACGAGACGATAAAAATCATCTGCGATTTTATAAGCGATCAAATCATCAATCACCCCGCCTTCCGGGTTTAACAGACAAGTGTAAAGCGCTTTTCCAGGGATTAACCGCCCGATATTGTTAGCAAGGAGATAACGCAGAAATTTTTCAGTGTCAGGCCCGGTAAAATCAACAATTGTCATATGAGAAACATCAAACATTCCTGCGTCTTGACGGACCTGATGATGCTCTTGAATTTGAGAGCCATAATGAAGCGGCATATCCCAGCCGGCAAAATCAACCAGTTTGGCTGAAGCTTGCAAATGACAGTCGTGTAAGGCTGTTTTTTGAGTCATTTGTGTTAATCCTTTGGGAAAGATCAGGAGGAGTGGAGTATAACGTTTTGGGGTGCAAAACAAAAGTGGTGTCGGCGATGTCATACCAGCTAAAAAGCATACTGAGAAACTTACGCCGAATACTTACAGCAAATGGAATTCTTCTCCTTTTTCCCACTTTGACTTTTTCCCACTTTTGATATATAATTTAAGTAATAGGTTATCAGGAGGCATCATGGCATCAGCATTAAAAAAAGTCAGACCTGACGCGAAAGGCAGGATTTTTCTTGGTGCATTAGCAAAGGGAGTTAGCAGTTATACCATTATTAAAGATCAGGGTCGCATTATTCTTGAACCTAATATTGAAATTCCTGCCAAAGAAAAATGGCTCTGGGAAAATAAAACAGCATTAAGGCAAGTTACAAAAGGATTAAAAGATTCTGCAGCTTCCCGAGTAAAATCGCGAGGTAGTTTTGCAAAATTTGTGGATGATGAAGAATGACATTATGCTTTAACAACCGACAAAACCTTGGTTTTACCAAATTCCAAAATAGTTGAATCACGGGTCGCCAGGACCATACCATGCGCACGAGCAGTGGCAACAATCAAACGATCAGCAGGATCACCATGAAAATTCCCAGGCAAGTTACAACTTTCTACAGCAATATTCGGTGTGATTGGCAATATTTGCAGACGAAGCTGTTCTATGCCTCGATTTATCCATTCCATGCAGGGCATTGCCAAAATAATACGTTGTTTTAACACCAGCATACTAATTTCCCAAAGTGAAATGTCCGCCAAATAAATACAGCCAGCTTGAATAGCCGAATCGATGATTTTTTGTGTTCGCCTATTGATTTCATTGCCGTTGACATACCAAACAAATACATGCGTGTCTAACAAGACCTCATTCACTGATTCGCACTCCACTGTTCATCAATTGGAGCGATGATATTGCCCTGGATGCTTGCCGTATTTTTTAAGCATCCAAAAGAGCTTTTTGCTATCGCCTCTATGGGAACCAATTTAGCTACCGGCTTTCCATGTTTGGTAATAATGAAGGAAATATGTTTTTCGTCTACCTCATCCATAAGTTGTAGACATTTCGCTTTAAATTCACCCGCTTGTATTGTTTTCATAAAATTTGCCTATAGTCATATTACCTTGGTCAGAATAACTTTTTTAAGACAAAATGTCAATTTTTTTCGATTAGATCAAAGGCGTGCTTTTCTTTACGAGCACACTGTAACATTAATTTTTAATACCTCCTTCCCCTTTCCCCTTCCTCCACAAAAAGCATGTGGAGGAAGGGGGACGCTTCGATATAGATGCGCTTAATTAGAGCGTCCCCCTTCCTCTAAACGCGCTTTTCGTTTGGAGGAAGGGGATAGGGGAAGGAGGGGAAAATCTGTGCAAGTTGTTGATTAATAAAGAAAATCTCGAAAAATTTGCGTAAAAACCCGATTTTACGCGTTTTTCAGAAAAAAATTCATTATTAATCATCAACTTAGGCACAAATTCTCGGGTGGAAAAAATAAGAACCGAAACCTGCACGTGACTTTACAACAACAAAATGAACCAAGAGTTTTTATCGACTACTTTTCCACGCCCAAAGCATAATTCGTTAATAAATTTTTTATCACGCCCAAGCGATTCGTTAAATCAAGCCCTGCATTTCGCAAATTTTTAACAAATATATTCTGATTACCAAAAAGTTGTTTTAAGGTATCGACGCCCGCCAGCATCAATAGTGTTTCGGATTTGCGTTGGCGCTCATAAGATCTTAACGCCGCGAAACTGGAAAAATCACGTCTTTTACTGATCGCTGTTTGTATCGTTTCGACTAAAGTGATGGCATCTAATAATCCGAGATTAACGCCCTGCCCCGCCAAAGGATGAATGGTATGCGCAGCATCGCCGATTAATGCAACACGTTCTTGCACGTATTGCTTTGCATGACGCATGCGCAATGGAAAATGATAACGCTTGCTGGTTTCTATGATCGTTCCAAGTTTTTTTTCAAAGGCGGTGCTCAATCTTTCACAAAAATTTTCATCCGTTAAATTTAATAAATCATTCGCATCATCATGCGCGGCTGACCAAACAATTGAACACTGGTTCACATTAACTAACGGCAAAAAAGCTAACGGCCCTGTCGATAAAAATCTCTGCCAGGCAGTGTGCTGGTGCGGCAATGCAGTTTTTACGGTTGCAACAATCGCAGTTTGTTCGTAATCACGATTTTTGATTTCAATGTTAGTTTGCGCTCGCGCCCAGGAATTCGCACCATCAGCCGCAATTAATAATTTTGCTGAAAAAATTTTTCCGTCTTCTGTTGTCAATTGAACGCTGTCTGAATTTTTTTGTAAGGAAATTAATTTGAGCGGATAAATAAAATCAATCGATGGCGTGTCAGATATTTTTTGAAATAAGCTCGTTCGCATCACGCTGTCTTCAATGATATAACCTAACGCGGGCTCTTGTACTTCGCTGCAATCAAAATCAATTTTTCCAGAACCGCCTTCGTCCCAGACATGCATGTGAGTGTAAGGCATGACACGTTTTTCTTGAATGGAATCCCATACGGAAATGTGTTCAAAAATACGTTTTGATGCAGGAGAAATTGCGCTGACTCGAAAATCATATTGTGTGGATTGCCAATTGTGAGAAATAGCTTGCGATTCGAGTAGGGCGATTTTTAGGGAGGAATTTTTTGCGAGAGCGAGGGCAGCAGCTCCACCGACAATACCGCTGCCGATGATGATGATATCGTAACGTACTGGGGAAAAAATCAAAACGGCAACACCAAATCCGCCTTCGCTGCTAACAGAAAATCCCTAAACACATCCTGGATTTTTTTCAAAATCTTTTCACTTTCCGCTTCAAAACGCAAAACCAGACAAGGCGTCGTATTCGATAGACGCACCAAACCCCAGCCATCTTGAAAATTCACTCGCAATCCATCAATCGTGACAACTTCTGCTGTACTGAAATTTGCACTCTGAATCAACTGATTCATCAAAGAAAATTTTTCATGCTCTTCAACATAGATTTTTAATTCGGGCGTATTCACACTGTTTGGAATATCTTTGAATAAATCATCGCTATTTCCTGCTGTTTTCGCCAAAATTTCAAGCATCCGTGCACCCGAATAAATCGCATCATCAAAACCATACCAGCGATCTTTAAAGAAAATATGCCCGCTCATTTCGCCAGCTAAAACAGCTTGTGTTTCAGCCAATTTTGCTTTCACTAGAGAATGTCCAGTCTTCCACATAATCGGCACACCGCCCGCAGCAGAAATCACATTCGCCAAATGGCTCGTGCATTTCACGTCATAAATAATTTTGGCGCCCGGACGACGGCTTAAAATTTCTTTGGCAAAAACCATTAATTGACGGTCCGGCCAAATCACTTCACCTGAATGCGTTACCACGCCTAAACGATCCGCATCCCCATCAAATGCGAGACCAATATCCGCTTTCGTTTCACGCACCAGACGAATCAATTCCTGCAAATTTTCAGTTTGGCTTGGGTCTGGATGATGATTAGGAAAATTCCCATCGATCTCACAAAACAATTCATGAACTTCACAACCCATGCGGCGGAAGAGTTCAGGCGCAACAAAACCTCCCGCACCATTTCCGCAATCCACGACAATCTTCAAAGGTCTGGCCAGTGGTATATCGCGCGTCACACGCGAAATATAACGTTCAGTCATTTCAAGATCGGATTTTTCACCCTGGCCTTCGGTAAAATCATTATTCAGTATGCGCTCATATAATGCTTGAATATCATTTTCAGCGAGCGTTTTGCCGCCAATCATGATTTTGAGGCCATTATATTCTGCCGGATTGTGGCTGCCGGTCAGCATGACGCCGGAATGCGATTCCATCATATACGTTGCATAATAAAGCAACGGCGTCGGTACGAGGCCAATATCAAGCACATCACAGCCCGACGCCAATAAACCATCGCTGAGCGCTTGAGATAAAATCGGCCCAGACAGGCGGCCATCACGTCCCATGACGATTTGTTTTTCGCCGTGCTCAATCACCATCGAGCCAATAGCACGTCCTAACGCATAGATAGTTTCTTCCGTCAATCCACTGCCGACAATGCCGCGAATATCGTAAGCGCGAAAAATAGAACGATCGATTTTCATGAGAAATACCCTAGTGTACTAGTTTTTTCCTGAATGCCCGAAACCGCCTGCACCGCGGCCGCTTGCCTCAAAATCATCGACTAATTCAAACGTCGCTCGTGCAATGGGCAAAAATACTAATTGGGCGATTCTATCGCCTGGCCGAATGGTATATGAACTTAAACCGCGGTTCCAGCAGGAAATCATTAAGGGCCCTTGATAATCCGCATCAATCAAGCCAACCAGATTTCCCATCACAAGACCATGTTTATGTCCGAGCCCTGAACGTGGTAGAATCACCGCTGCGAGATTAGGGTCGCCAATATAAATTGAAATTCCTGTTGGAATAAGATGAGTTTCACTCGGTTGTATGGTCAAGGACTCCTCCAGACAAGCTCGCAAATCCAGCCCTGCCGAATCTTCTGTCTCATATTGCGGCAAAGGAAATAATTTTCCCATACGCTTATCCAGAATTTTCACTTGAACCACTAATTTTTTTCTTAAGTCTAGCTGCGGAAATTCATTACTCAATTCACATCTTTCTTCCATGCCTGCTCACCTCTAATTTTTTGATAACAAATTATGAATGGAGAATATCGTCATGTCTATCACACATTGGCCGTTAAACGAACGTCCTCGGGAAAAATTATTATTATTCGGCGCAAAAAATCTATCAGATGCCGAATTGCTCGCTATTTTCGTCAATACCGGTGTGCCGGGGAAAACAGCTCTCGATATTGCCCGTGAGTTATTGATAAATTTCGGCAGTCTCAAAAAATTACTCCAGAGCTATCCACATGAAATTTACAGCCAGCGGGGATTGGGAAAGGCGAAATATGCGTTATTGCAAGCAGCTTTGGAGTTGGGGCGGCGATTTCTGGATAGCGAAATTCAAATTGGCGAAGCCTTGCTGGACAGTCATTTGACGCGTCGTTTTTTAACTAACCAAATGAAAAACCACTCGCAGGAAGTGTTCGCCTGTTTATTTTTGGATAATCATAACCGATTGATTTATTTTGAAGAATTATTTCGGGGAACCTTGACTGAAGCAAGTGTTTATCCGCGGGAAGTCGTGAAGCGCGCGCTGCGGCATAATGCGGCAAAAGTGATTTTTGCCCATAACCATCCGTCTGGGAATGCAACGCCAAGCCAGGCGGACCAGGAATTGACCCAGCAATTAAAAAAAGCATTGGCGCTGATTGATACGATTGTGGTCGATCATTTTGTGATAGGCCAGAATGAGACGGTTTCTTTTGCAGAGCTGGGGCTTATTTGAGGGCTTGACTGAAAATGATCATTTTGACAAAATTAGGTTTTTATTTGTTACTCAAAATTAGACCAATCAACGAGGGATCCAATATGCCAAATAAAAACCTTGCTACCCATAAGACACACCCCCATGGGCCTAAAATAATAGTTAAGAGTATAGAGGAACAGAAACAGAAAAACTTGGCTCAAACTCAAACAAGGCTATCGCAAAATCCAGTAAACAGATCCGATTTTGTTTTTTATCAAGGAAATATAGCCGGACTAATAAAAAGTTACTCTCTTTTTAAAAAGCAAGAACCAGCACTCATCGAAAAAAATAATCAACTTCAAGCTGCAAAAAAAGAGCAAAGACAATACAAAAAAACCATTGCAAAGATTTATAAGAATGCGATTGATGCATTTCTTAAATTTGGGGATTCTGACTTTGCTCTGAGCATTATCGAGAATATGCCCAAAGAATTTATGAGAAGCAAAATTTTAGATAGAGTTGCCAATATTATTGATTCTATGCCAGACGAAGAATTCTACACAACCGCGACTAAATCAAGAGTTATGAATATCCTATAGAGAAGAATATCATTGATTTTTCTATTTCTTTCTGCTATAAATCGCGACCTGCCTTCGTGCAATGATTTTTGGAGAAAAAGTATGTCTAGAGTATGTCAGGTAACAGGAAAACGCCCATTAATGGGGCATAATGTTTCCCATGCTAATAACAAAACCAAGCGGCGTTTTAATCCTAATCTTCAGGAGCATCGCTTCTGGCTAGAGAGTGAAAAGCGTTACATCAAGCTGCGTATCAGCATGAAAGGAATGCGTATTATTGATAAATACGGCATTGAGAAAGTCCTTAAAGATATTAAAGAACGCGAACAACAGGATAAATAATATGCGCGATAAAATCAAAATGTTATCAACCGGCACAACTAAAGCTGGGAAAAAAACGGGAACATTTCGCACTACGACTAAAAATAAGCGTACGATGGCTGAAAAATTCAAGCAAAAATATTTCGATTCGCGCGCATATAATCCTGAAACGGGCAAGACAGGGATGCATGTTGTGTTTGAAGAAACAAAGTTGTAAGAGCCTGTTCAAAGTCTCTAAGCAGTATTCGGTGTACCTCCTTCCCCTTTCCCCTTCCTCCACAAAAAGCATGTGGAGGAAGGGGGACGCTCCGATACAGATGTGCTAAATTAGAACGTCCCCCTTCCTCAAAGTGTTTTTCTTGGAGGAAGGGGATAGGGGAAGGAGGTATTAAAAATTTGATTTATTCAACCTTCAACCTTGAACCTTAACTTCTGAAAAATTCCTTCCAACTCATCAATATTATTAAAACGCAGCTTAATCATCCCGCCGCCTCGATCTTCATATTCAATATTAACTTGATTTCCGACATGATCACCCAGCGCCATTTCCAGTCGTTTCAAATTAGGATCACTATAAGGATTATGATGTTCATCCGGCTGCAATAATTTTTTTGCTTCCATTTCAATTTTGCGTACGGTCCAATTTTTTTGTATCGATTGTTCTGCTAGTGCATATTGATGTAACAAATCAACTCCAGCCAAAATTTTTCCGTGGCCTTCAGAAAGTTGTCCTGAAATTATTAAAGTTTGTACGCGCTCATCTAATTTTAACAAACGCAATGCATTAGTAATTTTAGTGCGAGATTTACCGACTGCAGCAGCCACTTCTTCATGTAAATATTTAAACTCAATAATCAAACGTTGGTAAGCATGCGCTTCTTCAATCGGATTTAAATCTGTGCGATTAATATTTTCAATAATCGAAGCTTGCAATGCTTGTTCATCGGTATATTGACTGACAAGACAGCTGACTTCATGCATATCAGCCAATTGTGCTGCACGCCAGCGGCGCTCGCCGGCAATAATTTCATATTGTCCGGTATTCAAGGGTCTGACAACGATGGGTTGCAGTAAGCCTCCAGTTGTTTTTATTGATTCGGCCAACTCTTGTAATTGAACCAGATCAAAATGTTGCCGCGGTTGATATTTTCCGCGAACTAGCTGGTCTACTGATAAAAGTTGTAAAACAGGTCTGGATTTTGTCATGCGTTCCCTTAAGGAAAATATAAAGTATTGCATGAGTCAAAAAAGAATGCTAATTATTATTTTTTGGGTTTTTATTTTTATGGGATCTTCAACTAAAAAGGACGGTATATGAAATTTATTACAAGTAATATTGGATTTATTTTACTAGCTGTTTACTTGATTTTAATAGGAATTTCTTCTTTAGTGTCTCTCGCTATTCCAGGCGTTGTGATGGGAATTCTTGCATTAGTTGCCGGAATTTTCATTTTACTTGGCAAGTGATGTTTGAAAATCAGACGCATTTTTAAAAAATGAAATGCGATTATTCTGACGAAACATGCAATCAATCACTTACGCGGTCCAAATGGCTCTTGTTGAATTGTTATATAATGAATTTAACAAGATCCATAAGGAGCCGCGACTATGTGGAAATTATGGTTCAAAATTTCAGTTTCATTTCTTTTTTTCAGTTTTGCTTCTTCAGTTTACGCATGGGATAAAGGTATTTATCTCACCCAATATATGATAGAAAAACCTGATAAGTTAAATTATTTTATCAAAGAAGCAAAAGCGACTGACATTAACACATTTGTTATTGATCATGATTATTATAGTTCTCATTTTGCACCGGCAATTGCGAAGATAAAATCAGCAGGAATCAAATGCATTGCGCGTATTGTGGTGTTTACGGATGGCGGAAATGCTAAACAAGTCCGTTCAGAAGAGCACTGGGAGAAGATATTAAAGCTGGCAAAAGATGCAATTAAATCAGGCGCAGATGTCGTGCAATTGGATTATATTCGATATAGTTCTAAAGAACCTGCCAATCCACAGCACGCGAAAGACATTTATAAAATTATCCAGTGGTTTAAACAAAGAATCAATGCAGAAAACACTGCGATGGAAATTGATATTTTTGGAGAAGTGAGTTACTACCCCTCTTTGCATATTGGCCAGGACATTAAATTATTTGCAGATAGTGTTGATGGAGTGAATCCTATGGTTTACCCTTCACATTTTTGGCCTTATCAAAAATATTCTGCTGAACCATACAAAACTGTTAATAATTCATTAAACACATTGGTGAAACATTTTGATGGTAATCCGCCATTTAAAATTCATGCGTTTATTGAGGCTGCAAATTATCATTATTTAAGAAAAACTTCTAATGCAGAAAAACAAAAATACTTATTGCAAGAAATTCGTGCGGTAGAAGATGCAAAAGGTGTTTCGGGGTGGTATGTGTGGAGTGCGAATAATGTTTATGAAAATTTATTTTCAGTATTGAAAAATAATAAAATTAAATCGGCAGGTTCGGCTGTGGTAAAAGAAGCGCAAAAATAATTTTTAATTGTCATTGCGAACGTAATAGCTCAGCCCCATTTGTTGTCATCGCGGAATTTACTCACTCTTAATTCGCGCTTTTTGCGAATTTAGAGTGAGTTAATGTCCGCGATCTACCCAAATGAGAATCAAGGGTAGATCGCGGACATTAAGCGCTGCTAAGCGAGC
>DATIJV010000102.1:0-4666 GCA_035478255.1 Gammaproteobacteria bacterium | reverse complement strand
TGCGAATTTAGCGCTACTTAATGTCCGGGATCTACCCTTATCATTTGGGTGGATCCCGGACATTAACTCACTCTAAATTCGCGAAAAGCGCGAATTAAGAGTGAGTAAATTCCGGGATGACAACCCATGGGGCTGAGCTATTACCAATACTTACAATTTGCCCGGATATTTTTATGAAAAATATAAAAAATTTTTTATTTTTAATCTTGATAAGTCCAGCCGCTTATGCGAACTAATTCAATTATCAGTTCAAGCATTGGAAATATTTTAGAATGGTATGATTTTGGTTTATTTGCTATATTTTCACCTATTCTGAGTGAATTATTTTTCCCCAAACATAATCCTCACACTGCATTAATTGAAACATTCAGCGTTTTTGCTATTGGATTTATCTGTCGTCCAATCGGAGCACTATTTTTTGGTTATTTAGGCGATCGCCAGGGACGCGCTAAAACTATACGCCTGTCAATTTTAATGATTTCAGTTCCTACGTTATTAATTGGTTTTCTACCCAATTATCACACGATAGGAATTTTAGCGCCTATTTTGCTGCTCCTCACACGCATTTGGCAAGGTCTGAGCATCGGTGGAGAATATAGTGGAAACATTATTTATCTTGGCGAACTGGCTCCTGCAAAACACAAATCTCTTTTTACTTCATTCCCTGCAATCGGTGCAAATATCGGAGTTTTGCTGGCCATGCTAGTAGCCGGGTTTTTTAGCTATTTATATGATGACATCACGTTTAAAACATGGGGATGGCGTGTCCCTTATATAATAAGCGGATTATTTTGTTTGATAATTTACGCGACGCGCTTAAATCTTGAAGAAACCCCTGCTTTTATGGAAATGAAAAAAAATCATCATATAGAACCGAATCCTATTTCGTCTGTTTTCAAAAAACACCGCTTCGCATTTATGCGTATTTTTGGATTTGCGTGCATGGGAAGTACTTTTTATTATTTTTGTTTTATCTATCTTCCTATCGTTTTGCATCAAAATCTTCATTATTCATTATTGAAAATAACTCACCTTGAAACTGAATTGATTGCAGCCATGATTATCCTGGTTCCGCTCGCTGGATACTTAAATGATCGCATTGGCCGTTATCGCATGCTGCTTTTTAATGCAATTATTATTCCAGCAATCATTATTCCAGGATTATTGATTTTATATAAAAATATTTTTTTATTGAGTCTTTTAGTTTTAATCATTTTTACAATCGCCAGCTCTTTAGAGCAAGGCACAACACCCGCTGTACTTGTAGAAAATTTTCCGGTTGAAGATCGTTATACAGGCATATCGCTCGCTTACAACCTTGTTAATGGATTTTTAGGAGGAACTATTCCCTTGATTTGCACCTGGCTGGTTATCCATATGCAATCTAAACTTGCCCCAGGATTTTACGTAACTTTTTGCGCGGTCATTACACTGATTTTTGTGATTATGCGACGATATACTTAATTACCTCCTTCCCCTATCCCCTTCCTCCAAACGAAAAGCGCGTTTAGAGGAAGGGGGACGCTCTAATTAAGCACATCTGTATCGAAGCGTCCCCCTTCCTCCACATGCTTTTTGTGGAGGAAGGGGAAAGGGGAAGGAGGTATGAAAAATTAATGTGATAGTTATCCCACAAACAACCTTGCCAGCCGAAGATACGCATAAGAATATTTGCCTCCAAATTTCTCATAAACTGGCGTTAATTTCCCATCTTTTGATTTTTTAAACTCTTCAGAAATATTATCCCAATCTTCCTTCTGTAAAGTTTTTTTCAAATTTTCTAAAATTACATTATCCATTTGATTTAAAATTTTTAATTTTTCAATGTGTCCTAAAATCGTTCCGACTGAAAAACTGCGCTTTTTAGCGATCAATTCAATCGTCAAATTTTCTTTTAACATTTCAAGTGTAACCAAATGTGTTGGGACAACAGTTTTCTTCTGGGTTTTTTTTCTCTCTCTAGGTTTTGTTTTAGCTTTTCCCGATTCAAAACGTTCCAGCAAGGTTTTTCTATGACACTCTAATTTTTCTGTATCAGATAAATTTTTTAAATAATTAACCAGTACTGTTGATTTCTCCTTAAAAACTTGATCATGACAAAGAATATCAGGATGCACTTTTAGCGCCATTTCATTCAAATTCATCAGTTTTAAACCGCTTAATCGACGCACGCGTGACAAGGCAACATAACCCATGCCCGGCTCGAATGTGTCACCCAAATCAATTTCTGCTGCATCCAGCGTCATGCCCTGACTTTTATGAATAGTCAGCGCCCACGCAAGACGCAGCGGAACCTGTCTGAGAGACGCGTGTATTGTTCCATTATCTTCAACTTTCCATTCTTCAGGATAAGCCGTAATGATTTTATTATCATATGTTTTTATAATCGGCCAGCCTTCTCTCTTATCAAAATCTATCACCATACCGCGCGTACCATTGACATACGCACCTGAAAAATCATTTTTGATGAACATCACTTCTGCACCAATTTTTAATTTTAAACGTTCCACAGCAAGACAATTTTTTTTTAATCCTTCAAGTAATAAAGGATTAAATCCAGCCGTCATCATCATAAATATTTTTTCTTTTCCTGAAATGTTCGCAAGTTCTTTTTCATTAATCATTTCTACATTGATATTTTTTGAATAAAGCTTCGTTGCTCGTACCGATCCTTCAGGCTCCTTTTTATAACGCGTTCTCAAAGGAACTTTTGTATGCTCGCCTGCCGTGCCGCTGCGAATATCATTGAGAACAGTCAGCAAAAGATCTTCTCCCTGCCGATGCTGCTCATGCAAATAACAAACATGAATATCTGCTGCTTTCCATACAGAAGACTCAAATGCAAATTGTTTTTTTTCGACTAATGGGTCAGATGAAATGGGAGGTAATTGAAAAAAATCACCGCATAAAACCACTTGAATACCGCCAAATACCTGTTCTGAACCCAACATATATCGAGCGATAGTATCGACCATATCCAGCTGATAATTATGCAGCATAGAAATTTCATCAATAATGAGCACTTTGGTTTTGTTGTAATTGCGTTTAATATGTTTTTTTGTGCGGAGTTTTTCCAAATCTTTGGGAGTGATTTCTTCTTTCACACCGATGCCGGACCAGGAATGAATCGTCGATCCATGCAAGTGAGTCGCGGCAATTCCCGTTGATGCAGTAACTGCTACATTCACATTATTTTCTTTGAGATAAGCAATATATTTATTTAATAAGAAGGTTTTACCCGCTCCTGCTGCACCAGTCAGAAAAACATTTTTTCCCATTTTTAATAAATCAAAAGCTTCATTTTGCAGCATAAAATTATTTCTTAGATAGATTATTAAGAGATATACAATATTCGATGATGTCATGCCAGCATGATTTTAGCTGGCATGACACTTGCACCGCTTACAATCCGATAAGATCCAGATGTGTTTTGCTTAAATTAGCTATTCGGAACACTTTCAAATTCTTGCAATTTTTTCTTGAGTTCAACAATTTTATCTTTACGGCATTGTTTTACTGTATCCATGCTCACATCAACACCTTTAACTGTTTGTCCCATTACAATGGGCTTCATGCAGTCTTGCCAAAATCTTTTGTCGCCTTTTTCTTCTTTTACATAACCCGCTTTTTTACAAGCTTCAACCACGGACTTGCAAGCTTTGCTATCCATCATACGATCAGCAAAAACTGAAGAAGACAACAGAATAACTATTGACGCCAAAGCAATATGAGTTTTACGCATCGCATCCTCCCAGATTCCAGATTGTTAAGATTCCCAAAAAATGACTCAAATTTTATTATATACCATGCGCGGCCATAATTTGAGGTTTTTTTCATCCCATCTGCGAGCCATCTTGCAGCGAAAAAAACCTCAAATTATGGCCGCGCATGGTATATCATGGGTTTCCAGCTATTGATAAAATTTTCAAATACTTTAGAATGGATTAGAAACAAACAGCGTTGCAAATTTTAAACAAATAATATCATTTTTAATTTATGGAGGAAAACTAATGAAATTGTCAAAATCACTACTATTGAGCACGCTGGTCATGGGGGCACTTGCCGCCTACCCCTTATATGCCAAAGAAACAACAGAATCTTCCGCTCGTATGACACCAACTGAAATAGCTACATTAGCTACAGTTGCAACGCTCGATAAAAACGAAATTCTTGCCGGGGTTGTTGCTTCCAATAAAAAAGTCAATTCTGACGTGAAAAATTTCGCTCAAATGATGATTGATCAACATGGCAGCAATTTAACTCAAATTCTTGAAATGGTTAATAATGCCTATACTTTAACCAGCGACGAAGCTGATAAACTTTCAGCTGAAGGCAAAAAAGGATTAATGAAATTAGGCGCATTAAAAGATAGCGAATTTGCAAAAGCTTATGTCGATGCGATGGTTAAAGGGCATGAAGCTGCACTCAATTTAATTGATCAACAATTGATGAAAACTGCAAAATCAGAAGAACTTAAAAAATTTATGACAAGTACACGCGCGGCTGTTGCAACACATTTAGAGCATGCAAAAAATTTACAGGCAAAAATGTAACTTTCTTCCCTTTCCTCTACGAAAAACAGGTGGAGGAAAGGGTAAAATTCTCGCATTATATACCTCTCGCAGATGAGTTTTAGGTTTTTTAGCGCTCAGATTGCGAGAGATGC
>DATIJV010000101.1:0-19568 GCA_035478255.1 Gammaproteobacteria bacterium | reverse complement strand
ATGCTTTTAGCTGGCATCCAGTGTTTTTAAGGGCGCTGGATGCCAGCTAAAAGCATGCTGGCATGACATCACCGAATACTTACCCTTCCCCGTAAGCATTCGGTGAGAGTATAAAATTCGTGTTTTTTGTTTTTTTACCTCCTTCCCCTTTCCCCTTCCTCCAAGAAAAACACTTGGAGGAAGGGGGACGCTCTAATTAAGCGCATCTGTATCGAAGCGTCCCCCTTCCTCTAAACGCGCTTTTCGTTTGGAGGAAGGGGACAGGGGAAGGAGGTCAAAATAAAGAAACGCGCGCCATTGCTGAATTATAAAATATAGGTATCTTCCAATGAACGCCGCTTAATAAACATCCGTCCCAAAGCACCGCATCTTTCCGCAAACGATTTTTTTATGTAATAACAAATTTCATAAAGTTCCGCATTCTGCGCGTGTGCATACAAATAATCATCACTCGTCTGCAAACTATCAATCAATTTTAATTCTAATGCCTGAGATCCCAGCCAATGTTCACCCGTCGCAACTTTTTGAGTATCAATTTGCGGACGATGTTCTTTGATTAAATTTTTGAATAAGGTATGGATTTCTTCAATTTCTTCATGCATTTTTTCTCGGCCTTTTATCGTGTTTTCACCAAAAAGCGTCAGAGTGCGTTTGAATTGCCCCGCAGTAATTTGCTCAAAATCAATATGATTATTTTTTAATAAACGATGAAAATTTGGCAATTGCACAATGACGCCAATCGAACCAATAATTGCAAAAGGCGCAGCAAGAATTTTGTTTGCTACACATGCCATGAGATAGCCGCCGCTCGCTGCGATTTTATCAACGATGACTGTCAATGGAATATGTTGCTCGCGAATTCGCATAAGTTGTGAAGCGGCTAATCCATACGCATGGACCATTCCGCCTGCGCTTTCTATTTTAACTACGACTTCATCATGAATCGTTGCAACGCCTAATATTGCTGTCACTTCTTCTCGCAGTGCATTGACAGCGGAAGCTTTAATATCACCCTCAAAATTTAAAACAAAAATATTTTTTTGCGGATTTGTATCAGCGGATTTTATTTTTTCTTTGTCCGCTTTTTTCTGTTCTTTGTTAAATTTTTTGAATTGATTTTTTGTTAAAATTTCTGCGGATAAAAATTCTTTTGTTTCCCGATATTTTTGATTGAGATTTTTAACTGTAATCCGGCCGCGTAATTTTTCTTTGCTGCGGCTTAAAATACTGATGATGCCTATTAATAAAATTAACAAAAATACCACCGTAATCAGTAATTTTGCACTAAATATTGATATTTGAAATAATGCGTCCATAGTTATCTCTCTCTTTCTTTGGGTTTGATTAAAAGCATATATTGTGCTTGGGGACGAAATGATTTGTTCAAATGTACAGTGACTTCTTTAATATCATAGTTTGCCGGTATGTTAGTAAATAACAAAGGCGGCGTGAGCGCAATGGCATTTTGGCGGCGTTTAAACAGCCAGCTATAGGTGCGCGAAACAATTTCAACACTGCCTACCCACAAAGGTTTCGCGGAATCTTGAATGACTACGCGCGAATCCCACAATCTTATAACAAATAATTTTTTATCACCGTTGACACGTTTGATGAGGACCAGGCTGGGTTTTTTATCCAGATAAATAGGCGAGACCAGAGGCAAATGCTCAGCACTGTTCACATCACTGACTCGATGCAGCACACTGACCCAATCATTAGGTGGAGGAATTTGCCAGCCATTTGCGAGCAGAATAGTTTGTATAGCGGTTAAATCATCCAGCCATTGCAAATTTAAAATTTGCGTTGATAAACCAAAACGATTGACTCGATAAAAAGGTAAATGTTTGCCTTGTTGATACCACCAGGAATTTAAGGTAATCGTATGAATTGGCCAATCGACCGCAGTATAAGACTCTTTCAAGCGCGTGAAAGTATGGTATACGTTTATGCTATAACTGAAGGTCAAGCTAATTAATACAATGAGCAAGATGTCTTTGGCTTTGAGATTTTTTTCGCTGCGGCGATTATATGAAATTGCCACGAAAATGAAAACCGCTAATCCTAACAGCCATCCGCCGAGTATGTCTGTAAACCAATGTACACCGAGGTAAAGCCGCGAGAAACTGACAAGAAGAATATAAAAACCTATAAAATAATAAAAAAATTGCCGGTATTTTATTTTAGATAACTGAAGAAGCAAAAAGGTAATCCCTAAATAAAAAGCCATTGTTAAAGTCGTGTGACCACTCGGGAAGGAATAGTTTTCGGGTGCGTGGAGCAATCCCCAGGGACGGGGAGAATGCGCTAAATTTTTTAATACGAATACTCCGCCTGCAGCAAGAATTCCAAGTGCGAGTACATGCCATGCAGTGTACCAATGTTTTTTAAATGCGAGCCAGCTAAATAAAATCACGACAACAGGAATTAATACTCTTTTTTCTCCCAGAAAAGTAATAGATAGCATCATATTATCTAAATTTGGTGTTCTGATGCTGCGGAAGAAATGAAATAATACTGTATTAATGGTGATGTCGTGTGAGCCATTAACAGAAATATAAAGCCATAAAGATAAAAATGCGGTGCTTGCGAGGATAAAGTAAAATGTTAAGATCAGCTGGCCATAGGCTTTTTTCGGATTATGGTGCTTCAGTAATTGAGTGATCGATTTGAAATAGGGAGAATAGCTAAGGCGGTTCCAGATCCATGTTAAGCATTGATCGATCTGACGGCTAATTAATTTAAGCAGGCGTTGAATGAGCCATACTGCAAACATGATGAGAAAAACTGTCATGAGCAGCATGAAGATGACGTGCATGGCGACGTCGGGTGGTAATTCGAGAGAAGCGGCACCTAATAAAATACCCGGCAGCATATAAGCGGGCGCCCAGCCGATGGCAGATAAAATATTGGCGACGTAAAAACGAATGGGTGCCATTCCTAACATACCGGCAACGAGGGGAACTAAAGCGCGAACGGGCCCCACGAACCGTCCGATAAAAACACTCATGGAACCATATCTTCGGAAAAAAGTTTCGCCGTTTTCAAGCAGGGCAGGGTATTTTCGGAAAGGCCAGAGGTAGGGAAGACGTTCGTTGAAGTGTCGGCCCAGCCAATAACTGATGCCATCCCCTACGATTGCGCCTAAAATCGCCCATATCAAAGTTTGCCAGAGAGGAATAATGCCAGCGCCCGCGAGTGTGCCGATGGCCGTCATCATCACAGTTCCCGGGATGATCGTACCAATAATGGCTACAGATTCGGCGGTGGAAATGCCGAACGTTGCCAGTCCTGCCAGTTCAGGATGGGCGTTGATCCATTGTAATATCGGGCTTAATGCATCTGACATGCTTTGTTTTTTATTCCTGTTACGACACCGTTTCTCCCGCCGCTTGCCGGTCCGCATGATAAGAAGAACGTACCAAGGGCCCGCTTGCTACATTTTTGAATCCAATATTTTCTGCAAATTCCGCAAATTCTTTAAATTGTTGCGGTGTAACATAGCGCGTCACAGGGATATGAAATTTACTCGGTTGTAAATATTGTCCCAACGTTAGCATATCAACATCATGCGCGCGCAAATCTAATAAGGTCTGTTTGATCTCATCATCCGTTTCACCCAATCCCAACATTAAACCGGATTTAGTTGGAATCGAATGAAATCGCTGCTTGAATTGTTTTAATAATTGTAATGAATGCAAATAATCCGAACCCGGACGGGCTTTTTTATATAAACGCGGCACAGTTTCAATATTGTGATTGAATACATCCGGCAGCTCATGTGCTGTTTCATCCAGTGCAATTTCCATTCGCCCGCGATAATCAGGAACAAGTGTTTCAATCGTAATATGCGGATTCTGTTCGCGAATGGCTTTTAAACATGCAGTAAAATGACTCGCGCCGCCATCGCGTAAATCATCACGATCGACAGATGTAATCACAACATAACGCAAACCCATTTGTGCAATTGTTTTTGCGAGATTGATCGGTTCATTCAGATCGAGCGGGTCGGGCCGGCCATGCGCGACATCACAAAAACTGCAGCGCCGCGTGCATTTATCTCCCATAATCATGAAAGTTGCGGTCCCATGACTAAAGCACTCAGAAAGATTAGGGCAGGATGCTTCTTCACAAACTGTCACTAATTTATTTTCTCTCAAAATTTTTTTTAAATTCGCTACAGCAGACGTGGTTGGAATACGAATACGAATCCAGTCAGGTTTGCGTAATGGATCTATGGTCGGTTCAATTTTAATTGGAATCCGTGCCAGTTTTTCTGCGCCGCGCTGTTTTTGTTTATCTTGCATAGCTATAACTCAATTTTAGTCAGAGGCATATTATATCCCAAATTTGCAGTTAAATAATCAATAAGCTGTTTTTCTACTGTTTTAATATCAACATCCAACTTAAAATCAGCTAACTGCGTCATCTTCAATTGTTTATACCCGCAAGGGTTAATACGCGAAAACGGTTCCAGATCCATAGAAATATTAAACGCTAATCCATGGTAAGAACAACCTTTCTTGATACGCAAACCAATCGAGCAAATTTTTTTATTATCGATATAAACGCCGGGCGCTTCGCGTTTGGCACTTGCTGTCAGTTGATGGTTTTCTAATACTTGGATAACAGATTTTTCAAGAACCATCACAATTTCTCTGACGTTCAGTTTTTTTCGCCGTAAATCAACTAATGTGTAAACCACTAATTGTCCCGGACCATGATAAGTGACTTGCCCCCCGCGATCGACAGGAATGACAGGGATATTTCCTGGATCCAGCACATGTTCGGATTTGCCATTTTGACCTTGGGTGAATACGGGATTGTGTTCGAGCAGCCAGATTTCATCGATCGTATGTTCATCACGTTCTTGAGTAAATTGCTTCATTGCCTCAAAGCAGGAAAGATAATCTTGTCGGCCGAGCAGGCGTACAATAAGGTTTTCTTTCATAATGCCATCAAAACATGGGGGTTTGAGCTTAAATCACGATAAATATCGTCTAGCTGGGATTTACTTTCAGCCGTAATTTTAATGGTTAGCGCCATATATTTTCCATCTTTACTGGGTCGACAGCTAATCGCATTTTCTTTTAAATCCTGAATATGTTTGCGAATAATGGTTAAGACTTCCAGCTCGAATTGCGAAGAAGCCTTGCCGAATATTTTAATCATAAATTCGCACGGGAATTGAAAAGCTGATTCCGGTTCTTCGTATTTATCCATTATTTGCTTTTTCATTCGAGTGAGAAAATAGTTTGTTAAAGCTAAAGCTTAAAGAATCCGACATGCTGCGCCAAATACCGCCTTTCATATTGTTATTTAAAGCAATTAAAGGTTCAGAGGCGAGTATTTGATTGTTCAGTGTCACTTTTATAGTGCCATATGCCTGGCCTTTTAATACCGGCGCTTTGATCGGGTCATTTAATTCGAGATTGGCTTGAATATTTTTATATTGACCCGCAGGGATAGTGACATAAAAATCTTTTGATACACCGAGCGCTACTTGTTTTTCCTGGCCTTTCCAGACGCGTACTTTAATTAAAGCGCTTCCGCCATTATAAAGTTTATGGGTTTCATAAAAGCGAAAACCATAGGTCAGTAAGCGAATAGAATCTTCTGTACGTACAGAATCGCTGGGCGCGCCCATAATGACACTAATTAAGCGCGTACCATTTTTGGAAGCGGAGCCTACCAGACAATATCCAGCGGCTTCTGTGTGGCCGGTTTTCAAGCCATCGGCATAAGGGAAGCGCCACAATAATCGATTGCGGTTTGGTTGGCGGATATGATTGTAGGAAAACCATTTTTCGGAATAAAGCTGGTAATCTTCAGGGAAATTTCTGATGATTGCAGCGGCGAGCAGGGCAAGATCGCGCGGCGTGGAATAATGGTTAGGATTGGGCAGGCCATTACTATCCATAAAATGACTGCCTTTCATGCCGATCAATTGTCCCTCGGTATTCATTAAACCGGCAAAGGCTTCTTCTGTGCCAGCCAGATATTCTGCCATGGCCACACTGGCATCATTGCCGGATGCGACCACGATGCCTTGTAATAAATCACGCACCGGTACTTCGTCATTAACTTTGACAAACATGCGGGAACCGCCGGTCCGCCAGGCTTTTTCACTAATCCTGACTTTATCGTCGAGATGAATATTTCCGCTTTTTAAAGCATTGGATATCACATACATCGTCATCAGTTTGGTCAAGCTCGCGGGTGCCATACGCGCATCCGCGTTTTTTTCGGCGAGAACTTTACCGCTATTCGCATCCAGCAGAATATAACCTGACGCATTAATATTCGGGCTAGAAGGTGAAATAACGGGCTGAGGTTGTGTCGGAATGGGTATAATCGGGTTGGCCCTGGCAATAGCACTGATCGTGCCAGCCAATATCAATAAAATAAGCGCTTTGCGTAGCATATATATCCCTAATAATTTCAAATTCGCCCCAGTCTAGCATATTTATCTGAAGTATAAAAAATGAAATATTTGCTTGACTTACTAAAATTCCAATGCATTATATTGCCATCGTAATCAGTGTTAATCAATAAAAGCTGATTGTGATGGAATGTTTCCCATAATGCCGGCACTTGCCTGGAAAACCCATGTCCCTTACTTACTGGATAAATTTCACCAGAAATGGAAGAATGGCGTGTTGTGTCCGATGTGTTGGCACTTGTTATGGAATAACTGAATCTTAAATAATGAACTAAGGAGTTTTACCATGTCTTTCTATCGTACCTTAATTGCTGTAGCTGCTATAGGCTTGGCTTCTGTTGCTTTCGCTGCTGAAACCAATACTGATGCGACAAAGGCTACTTCTAACTCAACGCAATCAATGGCTAATACACAAGCTAATGATGCAGCACCAATGGAAAAGTTAAACCTTAATAAGGCTACGGCTAAAGAGTTAGCTAAAATTAAAGGTTTAAACATGACCAAAGCGAGAGCGATTATTGCATATCGCAAAAAAAATGGTGACTTTAAATCTTTGGATGACTTGAAAGAAGTAAAAGGTTTCAAAAAAATGAATGAAGAAACCATGAAGGATATTCAAGATCATTTAACGATTGGCTAAGTTTAAGCGGGTTATACTGCGCGAAGTATAAAAAAGGGTACGTTGTGTTTGTGCCCTTTTTTTTTGACCTCCTTCCCCTTTGCACTTGGAGGAAGGGGGACGCTCCGATACAGGTGTGCTAAATTAGAACGTCCCCCTTCCTCCAAGTGTTTTTCTTGGAGTTCGGTGCAAGGGGAAGGAGGTATAAAAACTAGAAGCATGCGAGGATGACGTCCTAATTAATTTTTGTGTTAAATCCAGCGCTTCTGAAATATATGAAAAAAATTCTTTCTATTGCATCTCATCGCCAAAATTATTCTGTTCATTTTGTTCAAAACCAAAATGAATTACTTGAAGAATTAGCGCGTTTAAAAAACGTGGTCACGATAATCGACCGCAACATTGCAATTCTTTATCCCGAATTCACAAAAAAATTGTCAGGCGCGATATATGAAATGGATGCGCTTGAACAAAATAAATCTTTGTCTGGCCTTGAAGATATTTTAAATTTTTTTCAATCTGCGAATGCTGAACGCAAAACAACGGTTATTGTAATCGGGGGTGGAATTTTACAGGATACGGGAGCTTTTGCGGCACATATATTTTATCGTGGATTAAACGTAGTTTTTGTTCCGACGACCTTGTTAAGCATGTGTGATAGTTGCATTGGCGGAAAATGCGGGGTGAATTTTAATGGCTATAAAAATCAGCTGGGTGCTATCCATCCGCCCGTAAAAGTTTTGATATGGCCAGGTTTTTTAGGTTCTTTATCGCCGGTGGATAAACGTTCCGGGTGCGGTGAACTTTTAAAATATTCACTTTTAAACGGCAAGGTATCATATGAAAACTTCAAACAAGTTTTAGTGAATGAAAGTCTTGAAGATCATTGGCTGGATTTTATTTATGAGGGATTAGTCACGAAAAAAAAGATTGTCGAGCAGGATGAATTTGAAACGGGAACGCGGCGATTATTAAATTTCGGTCATACAGTGGGACATGCGATTGAGCGAGCGATGGATCATGATATTCCGCATGGGATAGCTGTGGCAAAAGGTATTGATCTTGAGAATTATATTGCCTGGCGGTTAGGATTGCTTGATGATGAAATTTATCATGATGTGCATATGTTGATAGAAAAATATTTTCCCTGTTCGTTAAATGCGAATGTAACCGCAGAAATTTTGTTAGAAAATACGCAGCAGGATAAAAAAATTCAAGATGGAAAATTAAATTGGGTGCTGATGGAAGATTTTGGGAAGTTTAGGATAGAGTCGATTGTGGCGGATGATGCGTTGGTTGATATGATGAAAGAGGGGTTGTAATTCATTAATTTTTTACCTCCTATGGGATAGGCATCAAGCTAAGAAAAAATGATAGTTAGAGCGTCATCCCCGCGCGCTTTTAGCGGGGACCCAGCGCCTTTTAAAAGCCAAAAAAGGCACTGGGTCCCCGCTAAAAGCGCGCGGGGATGACGTCCTAATTAATTTTTGCGTTAAATCCAACGCTTCTGATTAGCTTTTGCGCTTAGCTTGATGCCTATGGGGGATAGGGAGATTCATTAAGCGCGGGTTCGCAATGACGAATTATTAAACATCCACCGCTTCTTGCTCAGATTGCTTTTGCTCCAGCACTTCCCGAATCACAAAACGCGGGCGCTTTCTGACTTCCTGATAAATGCGGCCAATATATTCGCCTGTGACGCCCAAACCCAGCAGCACAATTCCCAACAAGAAAAACATGATCGCAAACAGTGTAAATACGCCCTCGACCTCAGGCCCGACAATCAATCGCCGCGCGATCAAAAATACCACAAATAAAAAGCTCAAAAATGAAATCAACATGCCAATCATCGTGAAAACTTGCAAGGGAAATACAGAAAAACCAGTCACCAAATCGAAATTATATCGAATGAGTTTATATAAATTATAATTTGATTCCCCCGCAAAACGGGTCTCATGCGCCACACCGACTTCTGTTGGGTTAGATGAATAGTTAAGTGCTAATGCCGGTATAAAAGTTGTTGCCTCGCCTGTCCTCACCATTAAATCTACAATACTGCGTCGATAAGCGCGCAGCATGCAACCTTCATCCTTCATGATTAATTTTGGCATCATCCAGGCACGTAATTTGTTATGCATTCTGGAAACAAATAAACGCCACCAATTATCTTGCCGGCCTAAACGATGCGTATTCACCACATCATGCCCTGCTTCTATTGCTTCCACCAATTTATAAATTTCTTCAGGCGGATTTTGTAAATCAGCATCCATGGTAATGACAATCTCGCCGCGCACTTTCTCAAATCCCGCCATAATTGCCATATGCTGCCCAAAATTACCATTAAATTCGATAATCCGAATTTGCGAAGGCCGGCGCGCATGCAATTCTCGTAAAATCGCAGATGAACGGTCTTTACTTCCATCATTTGTTAAAATAATCTCGTATGTTCTACCAAGATTATCCAAAGCCGTTGTTAAACGACGATATAATTCTTCCAACGTTTCTTGTTCGTTATAAACCGGAATGACAATACTTAAATAAGGATGTTGATTTTGCATGGTCCAGACTCAGTCAACTATAATGGGGAAAGATTATACTGTACAATCCTTAAGAACGACTAATTTTTTATTCAAACTTAAGTTATGGATCCTAAAAAAATACGTGAAATTTTCCTGCGGTTCCGTCGAGCCAATTCTGCGCCGACAACGGAATTAATCTATCATTCTCATTTTGAGTTATTGATTGCAGTCATGTTATCGGCCCAAGCGACTGATATTTCAGTGAATAAAGCCACGGGCCCCTTATTTAAAATAGCTAACACTCCCGAAAAAATCCTTGGCCTCGGTGAAGAAAAACTTAAAAATTATATAAAAACCATCGGATTATTTAATACCAAAGCCAAAAATATTATGAATACTTGTCAGGTTCTGATTAAGGAGCATCATTCAAAAGTTCCTGACAAGCGTGAAACTCTGGAAGCTTTACCCGGTGTGGGCCGCAAAACAGCGAATGTGATTTTGAATACGTGTTTTGGCGAGCCGGTCATGGCAATTGATACACATATATTTCGAGTTGCACAGCGGATTGGACTGGCAAAAGGCAAAACACCGTTGGCCGTGGAAAATCAATTGCTCAAAGTGGTCCCTAAAGAATTTTTGCATAACGCCCATCATTGGTTAATTTTGCATGGGCGTTATGTGTGTGTTGCGCGCAAACCTCGCTGTCATATATGTTTGATTAATGATCTTTGTGAATATCCTGATAAAACATCATGACCTCATTCACTGACCGCGATCTGCAAACATAAAATTAGAAAAACACATCAAACTGCGCCGTGACAGTACTGTCACATTGTCCGCTTGATTGCGGAGCAGGTATATTAGAACCCGTAGCAAAGCTGCTCTTTGCGTAATGCACATCATGACGGAATTCCAGACTTTGCAAAGTATCCTTCCAGATAGAAGTGAATGCTGTCACGGAATAACGCTGCGCCGGTAACTGCAATGCCATCGCATCTTTCGTCATACCATAACCGACTGCCAATGCTGTAGGACGCGCGAAGGCTTGAAAGCTATAAGATAATTCTGCGTTTAATGCTTTCGGTCTTGCTCCATGATTATTCATGGTTAAATCATTTTTATTGAATGCAGTTGATGCGGTAATAAATTCACCGATGAAGTCAATTTTGGTGCCAAAATCAAGCAGTGCTCGTATATCATAAGCCGGCACACGATGCGCAATTCTTTCATTACCTGTACCATTCACGCCGCCAAAACCGTTAAAAATTGCTGTACCGTTAGAAACAAACTGCATCCCGACAGAATCCGCAATATTCCCAATCACGCCGCCGCCAATATCGCCGCTAAACTTAGCGTGCGTGAAACGATAGCCTAAGTTTATACCGCCATTATTGACACGGCTGGTTGCACCCGCATGTGAATCGCCCTGGAAAATATAAGCAGAAGCATACGGTGTATTATCTACCTGCGGTTGATAACCTACTAATATCGCCCGCGCCTTGATCCGTGCCATAGACTTGGTCAAAGGACCGGTCACCATGTTACTGGCATAAGTACCAAATGGAACATAGTACTGACCCACGGTGCCATAAAATGGTGTTTTCGAGAAATTACCAATCGTAAAGAAACCCTGATTAACATAAACACGCGAGTTTAATACAGTCGAATTATTCGCAAACGTGCCATCAGAAGGTCCCGAATTGTTGTCGTAGGTGAATGAAATCAAGGACGATAACCATTCACTTGGGCCCAAAATGTAAGTGTCTAAGGTAACATTGGTCAAATCAATGTCAGTACTGTTGGGACCACCGCCGATATCTTGATAAAAGGCCTGGCCTTCGACTTCACCGCTGAGTAATACGTGAGCGTGATCGGGTTCTTCAATAACACCCAATGCCTGTAAACGCTCATGAATATTTTTACGAACTTTCAATAATGCAACATCCTGGTTTACGCTGGGTGTATTAACGATCAGATTTGAACCAGAAAATTGTAAGGGAACACCAATATAGGGACCGCTTGATACGAAAGATTGTCCAGGAACATCTACGTCAACTGGAATGTATGTCGTACCGGAAGTCGGTAAGGTTGAAATACCAGAAATGGGTACGTTTTTATTTTCATTATATTGTGCAGATGCATCGACAGGTTGTGCAGCCGCAGAAGATCGTTGTCTCGAAGCATGCCGTGCTTGTCTAGCAGCCGCTTGGTCTTGCTGATTTTTTGCATGTAACTGTGCTTGCAATGAATTGACTTGCTGCTGAAGTGACGCAAGCTGTTTTGCAAGCTGTGCTACGCTTTGGCTGCTATCGACAGCAAACACTGGAACTGTGATGCTAAGAGCACACAAACCGGCAATAACGGATTTAAATTTTTGTCTCATCGGCCAACCCCTCCCTCAACTCTTTATTTTTATATCCCAAAATAAGGCACTAGCAGGTTGACTACGCTAGCAAAATTTTTTTAACATAACAAGAGGCTGTTAAAATTTAATTTTAAATTCCTTACATTTCAACTTCTCGCAATCTGAGTGTTAAAATCTCGCATCTTGAGGTACGATGGGTATAATCCAACTTTATTCACAAAAATTCAAATCGATCTTACTTATGAAATTCAATAATTTTTTTGCTGCAGGCATCAAAGGTGACTTTCTGGCTATTGCCGCAGGCATATTACTCACATTCGCCTTTGCACCTTTACGACTTTATCCATTAGCTGTGATATTGCCTGCAATTTTATATGCATTATGGCAAAACGTCACGCCCGCCCGCGCTTTCCTTCGCGGCTGGTTATTTGGACTAGGGTTCTTTGGTGCGGGAATTTATTGGGTTTTTATCAGCATCCACACTTTTGGTAATGCTTCCTGTTTTCTTGCTGGTTTCTTCACTGTGGGTTTGATTGCCATTTTGTCTCTCTTTCCCGGATTGACGGGTTTCTTGCTCAACCGTTACTTCCCTTATCCTGACTATTCCCGGATTTTTTATGCATTTCCGACGATTTGGGTTTTTTTAGAATGGGTACGCAGTTGGATTTTTACCGGATTCCCCTGGTTGCTGTTGGGTTATAGCCAAATCACGTCACCGCTCAAAGGTTTTGCCCCGATTATCGGTGTATATGGTTTGTCATTGCTCGTGTTGTTTAGCAGTTGTTTATTGATTCAAATATACATTTTTATCACACAAAAAAACTATCGAAACAGCATTCTCTATTTATTGATTCTGATCTTACTTTGGGGAGCAGGCGCTTATCTCAATACGATTTCCTGGACACAAGCTTTGGGAAAACCTGTCACGGTCAGTCTGGTTCAAGGCAACATCGCGCAAGAAATGAAATGGTCGCCTGATCATTTGCAATCGACACTCGATACTTACCAAAAATTGACAGGACCGCATTGGAACAGCAAGATCATTATCTGGCCTGAATCCGCTATCCCGATTCCGATGCAAAATGCCGTTGATTTTCTGGCAAGCATGGATAACATCGCGAAAAAAAATCATGCCGCATTTATCACTGGTATTCCAGTACATCTAGCAGATGGAAAAGGTTACTATAACGCTGTTATCACACTCGGCAATGGAAAAGGCTATTACTTAAAACATCGACTCGTTCCATTTGGTGAATATACTCCTTTTCATCCCTGGCTTGATAAATTTTTAGATGTATTAAATATTCCTATGTCAGATTTTGTTGCTGCGACCGACCCCCCTCTACCTCTTATTGCGAATGGCGTCAAAATCGGCACATTTATTTGTTACGAAATTGCTTTTCCTGAAATGGTTGCAGCTTCTGACAGCAACATATTTTTAACCGTCAGTAATGATGCCTGGTTCGGTCATTCGATCGCTCAAGCCCAACATCTTGAAATGGCACAAATGCGAGCGGCAGAAAATGGACGTCCTGTTTTATTTGTTTCGAATAATGGAACCACGGCAGTGATCAATCCCGATGGCAAAATAAAATCTGAAGCGCCGCCGTATGTGCCTTATGTCTTGACAGACACGGTACAACCCATGCAAGGTCAAACACACTGGCAAAAGCAACGCATGGATCCGGTTTTATTTACAATCATTTTGTTCATTCTGTTTGCCATTCGCGATCAACGCAGCAAGTTAAAAATCAAAGGTAAAAAAAATAAGGTCTCATGATGCAAGAACAATATAATCCTCAACAAATTGAAAAAACGAGTCAAGCTTACTGGGATAACCATAAAAGTTTTAACGCGCATGAAAATACCAGCAAAGAAAAATTTTATTGCTTGTCAATGTTTCCTTATCCCAGCGGCTGGCTGCACATGGGCCACGTACGTAATTACACTATCGGCGATGTGATTGCGCGTTATCAATATATGCTCGGAAAAAATGTTTTGCAGCCGATGGGCTGGGATGCATTCGGTTTACCTGCAGAAAATGCCGCAATTAAACACAAAATTCCGCCCGCTGAGTGGACTTACAAAAACATTGAACACATGCGTAGTCAATTAAAAAGCCTAGGGTTGGCTGTTGACTGGGAAAAAGAAATCGCGACTTGCAATCCGAAATATTATCGCTTCGAACAATGGTTTTTCTTGCAGCTTTATAAAAAAGGTTTGGTTTATAAAAAAAATGCGGAAGTCAATTGGGACCCTGTCGATCAAACAATTTTAGCGAATGAACAAGTTGTTGATGGTCGCGGCTGGCGCTCAGGTGCCTTGGTTGAACGCCGTGAAATTCCGCAATGGTTTTTTAAAATTACTGCTTATGCAGATGAATTATTAAATGATCTTGAAAAATTGCCGCACTGGCCCGAACAGGTAAAAACCATGCAGCGTAATTGGATCGGACGTTCTGAAGGCGTTGAAATCCAATTTTCGATTATTGATAACGATGAACATTTAGCAATTTTCACCACACGTCCTGATACTTTATTTGGCGTCACTTATATCGCTATTGCACCGCAGCATCCGCTTGCAAAAAAAGCTGCGGAAAAAAATCCTGAACTTGAAAAATTTCTCGAAGAATGCCGCACGATCAAAGTGGCAGAGGCAGATTTAGCGACGATGGAAAAGCGCGGAATTGAAACCCATTTCAAAGCAAGACATCCTATTACTAGACAAGAATTACCTGTGTGGGTTGCCAATTTTGTGGTGATGGATTATGGTTCTGGTGCCGTGATGGCAGTGCCCGCACATGATCAACGCGATTTCGAATTCGCAGAGCAATATCACTTACCCATTAAACAAGTCATTCATCCTGCCGACCAATCTGTCTTCAATTTTACAAAAGCATTTACCCAAGCGGGTATTTTGATGGATTCAGGAAAATTTTCAGGGCTAGATTCTAAAACTGCAAGCACACAAATCATCGATGACATTGAAAAACAAAAATTGGGAACACGAAAAATTAATTTTCGTTTGCGTGATTGGAGTGTAGCGCGTCAACGTTATTGGGGTGCGCCAATTCCTATGATTAATTGCACTGCCTGCGGCACAGTTCCCGTTTTGGAAAAAGATTTACCTGTTCTTTTGCCGGAAAAAATCAGTTTTTCCGGCGTGATATCACCATTAAAATCCATGCCTGAATTTTTAAAAACAACTTGCCCGCAATGCGGCAAACCTGCTCTGCGGGAAACAGACACGTTCGATACGTTTTTTGAATCTTCCTGGTATTATGCGCGTTTTACCTGCAAAGACCAGGAGAAATCCATGCTGGATGAGCGTGCAAAATATTGGACGCCAGTCGATCAATACATCGGAGGAATTGAGCATGCAGTCATGCATTTATTGTATGCGCGCTTTATTCACAAAGCGATGCGTGATGAAGGTTTACTGAATTGCGATGAACCGTTTGTGCGTTTATTAACGCAAGGCATGGTGCTCAATCAAGGCATTAAAATGTCTAAATCAAAGGGCAATACCGTGGATCCTGAGCCTTTGATTAATCGTTATGGCGCTGACACCGTGCGTTTATTTATTATTTTTGCGTCTCCTCCAGAACAAAATCTGGAATGGTCTGACAGCGGAGTTGAAGGCGCGCATCGCTTTTTAAAACGGCTTTGGGCATTTGCGTATGAAAATCGTGAATTGATTATTTCGGAAAATAAAAAATCAGGATCTCATACGGATTTGGAAAATGCTCATCATGAACAGCGCGATCTCTTTCGTCAAATATATGAAATTCTGGAACAGGCGCAATATGATTATGATCGCCTGCAGTTTAATACTGTCGTATCAGGCTGCATGAAATTATTTAATTTACTCACAAAAATTCCAGCGGTAGATAACGAGAAAATCGATATTAGACCTTATATTATTCAGCAAGGAATGAGTATTTTATTGCGTTTACTTGCACCGATTGCACCGCATATTTCGCATGAATTATGGCAGGAATTAAAATTCGGCGACGCTTTAATTAACGCATCCTGGCCAAAAAGCGATTCTGCTGCAAGGAAAGTCAATCAAATAAATTTAGTTGTGCAAATCAATGGGAAATTACGTGCAAATATTACTGTTCCGAGAGACGCAGACACAAAAACTATCGAAACAATTGCAACTGCTGATGCAAAAGTCCAGCAGAGCATTGCAGACAAATCCATTAAAAAAATCATTACGGTTCCCGGCAGGCTAATCAACATTGTGACTGGAGATAAATAAATGCGTTTCTGGCATTGGATTTTTTTATGCTTTACCGTCGTGTGTTTATCCAGCTGCGGTTTTCAACTTCGCGGATCAGCTCCTTTAAGTCCGCCGCTGAAAATACTTTACATTCAGACTGCCGATCCCTATGGTCAATTAACGCGTAATTTACGCGATTATTTAACAATGTCTGGCGTAGAATTAACAGATACACCGAGTCATGCTTCGACGATTTTGCATATAATTAACGAGACACAATCACAACAATTATTGAGCGTGAGCGGCACACAACAAACACGTCAATATAGTCTGGTATTGGCTGTAACTTTTGAAATTCTCAACCCGAAAGGAAGCGTCTTAATGCCGCCGACTACTTTAAGTGAAAATCGTACATTTACCACTTTGTCCGATCAAATACTTGGCGGCACCAATGAACAAAATACTCTATATCAACAAATGCGTATTGCGATTATTTATGACATTATGAGCCGCTTGAGTTCGCGTGAGGTAACAAAAATGTTAATGGAGCCTAAAAAGCATCCATGAAATTAACTCTTCAACAGCTTGAACAGCACGCAGCTAAATCATTCGCTACTATTTATTTTATTAGCGGCGATGAAATATTATTGCTGCAAGAAGCCGTAGATTTTTTGCGAGAAACAGCAAAACAAAAAGGATTTTCTGAACGTGTGCATATTTCTCCAGAAGAAAACGCTGAATGGGGAAAACAACTTTATGCTGATGCGCACAGTCTTTCTTTGTTTGCGGAAAAACGTATTTTAGAACTGGATTTGCGCGGCGCTAAAATCACGCAAGCTAACAGTGAGCTTTTGCAAAAATATGCAGAAAATCCTCCCCCTGATACGGTATTAATTATTTTTAGCAACAAACTCGATGGAAAATCAGAACAAAGTAAATGGTACAAAGCGCTTGATAAAAACGGTGTCATAATTTCTGTATGGCCTGTCACTTTTGCACAATTACCGCAATGGATTATGCAGCGTGCTAGAAAATCTCAATTAATTCTCACAGAAGCATCCGCGCGCTTTTTAGCTGAACGCGCAGAAGGAAATTTATTAGCTGCAGCACAAGAAATTGAAAAGCTTTGTTTATTGCGAGGGGAAGATAAACTGGATGAACAGAGCTTAAAAGAAATAATTGCTGATCATGCCCATTTTGATATTTTTAATCTGGTAGATTGTGTATTGTCTGGAAATAGCAAACGTTCTTTGCAAATTTTGCGAAATTTACTGGCGGAAAATACAGAACCTGTTTTAATCAATTGGGCATTAACGCGTGAATTAACTACACTGGCTGAGATAAGTCAGCAAATCAGTCAAGGCATATCTTTGTCTTTGCTTTTTAGCCAGTTTAAGATATGGGAAAAACGTCAGCCACTTGTACGCGCGTTTTTGAAAAGAAATACAACGCTAAAGTGCTGGGATGGATTATTGCATGCTGCAAAAATTGATCGAATCATCAAAGGCGCTGAGCCTGGCAACACACAAGATGAACTGGAACGTCTGGTTTTATACCTTGGTATAACCTGAGTTATGGATAAGAACCCTTTTAAAACGTCGTCTTTATTGCAAGTACGGCGTTGAAAACTTAAAAAAATGAGTCATGTAGAAAGTGGTATTTCAAGATTTTTCGATTGAAGAACGTTTCAAATTCGACGCAAGATGAATTGTTAAAAATCGCATCTTGAGGTACGATGGGTATATGTATGATATTCAACAAGCAATTGGCATATTAGGCGGAACTTTCGATCCTATTCATTTCGGACACCTGCGCACAGCACTCGAATTATATCAAGCGCATGAATTGGCCGAAGTGCGCCTGGTTCCCTGTTATCGCCCCGTTCATCGTAAACTTCCTGTGGCATCACCTGAGCATCGTTTAGCAATGGTCAAAACTGCAATCGCAGATGAGCCGGCGCTCAAAGTGGATGATTGCGAAATTCAGCGTAAAGGCCCTTCCTACACAATTGATACGTTAGAAATGTTACGTGAAAAAATACCACATACGCCGCTTTGTTTGATTATGGGAATTGATGCGCTTTTAGGGTTTCCAGGCTGGTATCGTTTCGATGATATTTTAAAACTATCTCATTTGATTATTGCGCATCGCCCGCAATATCATTTGCCGGAGACTGGAATTGTCGCAGATTTATTAAAGCAGCGTCTTAAGCATCATTCTTCTTCGCTGCATGAATGTATGGCTGGGAATATTATTTTACATCCTGTGACTTCGCTTGAAATTTCTGCAACTGACATTCGAAGACAAATTGCAGCAGGTAGAAATCCACGGTATTTGCTTCCTGATGCTGTTTATCAATATATTCAGACACAAGGTGTGTATAGTCTTAGCCGATTATGAATTTTTATTAATTTGGAATTAAAATGAATACAGAAAAATTACAAACTCTCGCGTTAGAAGCCATAGAAGATTTAAAAGGTCTGGAGGTCGTAACTTTTGATGTTCGTGCTCTCACGTCAATTACAGATGCAATGATTATTTGCAGCGGCCGCTCAAATCGTCATGTGAAATCCATTGCTGAAAATGTAGTCAAAAAAGCGAAGGAAGCAAAATTAACCTATATTCGCATGGAAGGTGAACGTCAAGGTGAATGGGTGATAGTGGATTTGGCAGATATTATTGTTCATGTGATGCTGCCTCAGACCAGAGAATTTTATAGCCTTGAAGATTTGTGGGAACCGATCGAACACTTACGCGAAAACAAGCGATGATCATTCGCATTTTAGCAATCGGCAATAAAATGCCTTCCTGGATTGAAACAGGTTTTCGAGATTATGCTAAGCGTTTTACGTCAGGCTGCTCACTTGAATTAGTAGAAATTCCTGCGGAAAAAAGAACGAAAAATTCGGATATTTCGCGAACCATAGAACGGGAAAGTGAAAAATTATTGACTGCTGTTAAATCAAATCATGATCTGATTGCGTTAGATGTAAAAGGCGAGATGTGGAGTACGCATCAATTGACAGAAGAATTAAAAAAATGGCAAAGAGAAGGACGCCATGTAGATTTGTTAATTGGCGGGCCGGATGGATTATCGGAAACTTGCTTGCGAAAAGCCCATGGGAAATGGTCGTTATCGCCGCTTACACTTCCACACCCGCTGGTGAGAATTATTTTGGCTGAGCAATTGTATCGTGCGTGGAGTGTGCTGCAGAACCATCCGTATCATAGGGGTTAGTAATAGCTCAGCCCCATTGGTTGTCATCCCGGAATTTAGTAGCGCTTAATGAGCGCCTTTTGCGAATTTAGCGCTACTTAATGTCCGGGATCTACCCTTATCATTTGGGTGGATCCCGGACATTAACTCACTCTAAATTCGCAAAAAGCGCGAATTAAGAGTGA
>DATIJV010000100.1:0-4983 GCA_035478255.1 Gammaproteobacteria bacterium | reverse complement strand
GTATTAGGCACCCCACTTGATCTGTTACATTTTTTTGAGCAATGCAACGCAATCAGCATGCGGTCTTTGAATTTTTAACGAAGTTTCATGATGAAACATCCGGGCTAAACCTTCCCCGGCACATACCCTTTCAATTTCGCCACAAAATCCCGCAACGCATTAATCCCTGTCGCTTCTGCCTGACGGCACCATTCCTGGAGCGATTCAAGCAATTCCGCCTGTGTTGCCGTGCTTTTCGCCCAAATACTCTGAAGCCTTAAACGATACTGATAAACCACATCCAGCGAACGATGGCGCTCTAACACATTAGCCAAATGCTGCTGCCCTGAAGGATCAACGAGAGAAGTTTCTCGCACCAGCAAAACACGAACACGATTCAGCATTGCGCTTCCTGCTTCTCCCGCGCGGCGACGTTCTTCACGCAAGACCGGCATAATGACATTTTTACTATACTCTGCCATCACTTGAAAACGGTTCGTCAGAATAGCCATTAATGTATCTACATCTACCGTAGCTTTGCCTAAAACCACATGCGCTTTAGGCGGAGTTCGCTTAGGCTTTGCCAAACCCAAAAACTGCAGTGTGCGAATCACAAACCAACCCATATCGAACTCCCACCACTTCACTGAGAATTTGGCAGAGGTCCCGAATGTATGATGATTATTATGCAGCTCTTCGCCGCCAATGAAAAAACCAATAGGCGACACATTTCGCGAAGCATCCTGGCATTCAAAATTACGATAACCGATGTAATGTGCGACCCCATTTACGACACCTGCAGCAAAAAACGGAATCCAGGACATTTGCACTGCCCACATCGTAATACCGATCGGGCCAAACAGCACCACATCGATGATTAGCATCAAAATAATACCCAGTTTACTGCGCGAATAAATACGGCGCTCCATCCAGTCATCCGGCGTACCTTGACCATAACGTTCCAGGGTTTCCGGGTTGCGGCTTTCTTTTTTATAAAGTTCAGTCCCTTGAAAAAGGACCCGCCAGAGCCCTTGAATTTGCGGACTGTGCGGATCATCGGCTGTTTCTACTTTGGCGTGATGCTTGCGGTGAATGGCCGCCCATTCTTTGGTTATCATTCCGGTAGTTAGCCATATCCAGAAACGGAAAAAATGACTGGCGATAGGATGCAAATCCAAGGCTCGATGCGCCTGGCATCGATGCAGAAAAATCGTAACAGATAGAATGGTCACTTGAGTCAAGACCAGAAGGATAACGAGGTAACCCCACCAGGGTAAACTGAGAACACCGTGCATAGATAATTGCCGCCTTTAATGAGCTAATTAATTAAAATTTGTTCCAGGGGAGATCATACCACAGAGGAAGGTTTTGGGATAGCCGGGTTTCCAACTCGCTGAAATTCTTATAAAAATTACATGCCTAACATTCACATTTTGAGGTGCGATGGGTATAAGCCGACAAATCAACCTGATGATCATGATACTCATCCAAACTCGGCCGGTGGCCAATACTCACCACCGAACAATTCGGCAAACGCTCTTTTAGCAGCCGATAAAGCTGCTGCTCATGCGAAAGATCCAATGCCGAGGTGCTTTCATCCAGAAACACCCAATCTGGTTTATGCAGCAATACCCGAACAAAAGCAATGCGCTGCAATTCTCCCGGAGACAAATGTTCAGACCAAATCGTCGCATGATGCAATTCATTCGCAAGATTAGGCAAGTCACAATCGCGCAATAATTTTTTTAACTCTTCTTCTGAAACCGGCAAGACATTATCTGGAAATAACAAGGCTTCCTGCAATGTGCCAAGCGGCATATAAGAACGCTGCGGAATATACATAATATTTTGCGCGCGAGGAAGCGAAATAGCGCCCGAACCAAACGGCCAAATGCCTGCCAAAACTCGTACAAAAGTACTTTTCCCAATGCCTGAACTTCCCTTCACCCAATAATCCTTACCATGTACAAAATCTTCCGTAATATTTTCTAATAATTTCTCGCCGCTCGGTGTAAAAATATTCAGTGCGCGCGTAGAAATAATATTTTGCGATGTCTCTGCATAATTAAAATGATTGCTTTTTGCTGCTTCCTGCTCCACTTCATGCATACGATTTAAAAAAGTTAAAAGACGCCGCATGACCGCTTGCCATTCCGCAATCGTCGTATATGAATTTACAATAAACGACAAGGCTTCCTGAATTCGCCCGAATGCAGAAAGGGTTTGAATCAATCCGCCCAGCTTAAACACTTTATTAAAATAATTTGGCAGCGCAACAATCAATGGCAAAATTACAGAAAGTTGATTATACCCGGCTGTAAACCACAACAATAATTTTTGCCGCAAAATAATCGCATACCAATTATCTAACACACCGCCAAAAATTTTATATAAAATAGTTTTTTGATGCTCTTCGCCGCGATACAGTGCAACATGTTCCGCGTGAGAACGTAAATCGATCGCAGCAAAACGAAAATTTGCTTCGCGCCGCTGCTGCTCGAAATTCAACATGACTAATGGGCGGCCAATTTTAAATGTCACTGTCGTACCGATAATTGCATAAATAATTGCAACCCAAACCAGATACCCTGGAATGGCAAGAACGCCTAAAGGGCCTAGTGGAATACGGATCAATCCTGACAATTCCCACAAAATAAAAATAAATGCAAAAATCGTTACAACTGCGCTCAACATGCCGACCAGCAATGATAAAGAAGTATTCACCAGGCTGTTAATATCTTCCTGAATACGCTGATCAGGGTTGTCCGTCGTATCGTTAAAATCTTCAAGATAATAATAACTTCTTTTTGCAAGCCAGCGATTTAAAAATTGATGCGTCAACCAGCGGCGCCAGCGTAAAGCCAGAAAACTTTGCAGATAATAACGATAAACCGCAAAAATAAGATTCATTCCAGCCAGAAAAAGAAAAATGAGAATGAGATCAAATGCACCGCGCCAGTCATAATCTTGCAAGGCATTATAAAAATAGTTATACCAATTTGTAAAAACCACATCCATGCCGACCAGCATCATTGAAATGATCAACACAGAAGCTAAAAACGCATAGGCGCTCTTGCGATATTCTGACCGCCAGTATGCTCTCAGCAACAGCCAAGGGGTATAAATCTCTGGCTCCAATTGTTGATTCATGTTTATTTCCCTATATGACTGACTGAAAGTATACCTATACCACGCAAGGTATAAAATAACTAAAGTATACATTTGTTTTATTTTTACGTTATGCTAAAGCGTGTCTTTATACCGTAAGGAATACGATATGACTTTAAGCACTTATAGCTTACCCGTAACGGAAACAGTAAAAACAGCCTGGGCCAAAGTACACGGCGTAAAAGGATCAATTTGGGCCGTAATTGGAATATTTTTTGTGATCCAGTTGATACTGGGAATTTGCTCGAATCTCGGTGCACAAGCGTTTTTCAGTATACTGAGCTCTATCGTGCAAGTTCTCACTGGAATGAGCCTTGTCTATCTGGGAGTTCGACGCGCGCAAGATGCCCCTATTCAATACAAAATGATTAAAGAAATCCTGACACTGCGGACTTTTCTCTTCATCGTCGGACTTTATATTTTGCAGATAATCATTTTTATTCCAGCAGGGATTGTTGCAGGAATTGGCATCTATCTAGTCCAGGCACAAGCTGAACCCTCAACCGGTATGCAAATTGTCGGAGGATTGTTTTATCTCGCAGCAGCCATTATTTTTGTCTTTTTAAGTGTCCGCCTCTGGCTCGGATATGGTGCTGTGATCGACAAACAATTGAATCCCTGGGAAGCAGTCAAATTCTCATTCAAATCTACTGAAGGGAATGTCTGGAACCTGATTGGAATAATGATTATCAATGTCTTGATCATCTTTGTCTCTGCACTGACACTGGGTATTGCCTTTATCTGGACTATGCCGTGGTTATTAATTATTTATGGCGAAACCTACAAAAGATTAGCAGCACGAGGATAAAGCATGTTTAAACAAATGGCAGCCTGCGCTTGTATTTTTGCTTTAGTGCAAGGGCTTGCTGCCTGTTCGTTTAATCCATTTACAACCGATAATACATTGACTGGCAAACCAGGCCCGACACTTGCAGGCGGTGCTATTGGCGCCGGAAGCGTTGCACTTTTGGGCGGTTCAAAATATGCGATTGGTCTCGCGGGACTGGGCGGCGCAGCCTTGGGATATTATGTCAGTACATTAAATTTTGATGCGGGCGGCGTGACACAGATTGGCGGTCAAGTCTTTACCTTGGGAGATTATGTCACGATTGAAATTCCGACCGACCAGATTTTTGATGAAAATTCAGCTGATCTTTTGCCGGAGGCCAGCCCTGTGCTGCAAAGTACAGTAGAAGTTTTAAAACGTTATCCTGACAATAATATTCTGGTGTCAGGAAATACGAGCGGATTTGGCACACGCCGCTGGGAGTTAAGTTTATCGGAGAGACGCGCGCGGGAAGTCGCGGCTTATTTATGGGCGCACGGCATTAACGGGTTTAAAGGAGGCACGCAATTTAATCCTAACGAGCCGCTCCGCACATTAAGTTATGTGGGTTATGGAAATTATTTTCCAATCGCAAATAATATTAAAGCAGATAGTATCCGGCAAAATAGCCGGATCCAGATTACAAGTTATCCTTCGCGAGACCGGTTGAAAATATGTAAGGACCAAAAAGTTTTTGCGAATATTGGGGAATTGAACCAGGCATCGGTCAACTCTTCAGCGCCAGTGTCGGCAAATGGATATCAAGATAAACCGCTGCGAAGCAGTCAGCCGGTGAAGACGGCGGAGATGGATAGTAATTTGTATGATATGAATGATGGGATGAGGTAGGGTATAAAATTCGTGTTTTTTGTTTAAGAGCCTGTTCAAAGTCTCTAAATAATTTTAAAACGAGTATTAAATGAAAGATTCTCATTAAAAATTTCAACAAAATGCGGAGCGTATTTGACCATACGTGAGCAATTTTGTTGAAATTTTTAATGAGAAGATTT
>DATIJV010000099.1:0-6871 GCA_035478255.1 Gammaproteobacteria bacterium | reverse complement strand
TAAGAGTGAGTAAATTCCGCGATGACAACAAGATGACAACAAATGGGGCTGAGCTATTACCTTTTTTACTGCTTTTGCTCTAAAGCCCTTGCCTGACAAGGGCTTCAAGTCAATCGGCTTTCCTTAGCTTGATGCCTATGCCCTTGCACCGAATTCCAAACGAAAAGCGCGTTTAGAGGAAGGGGGACGTTCTAATTTAGCGCATCTGTATCGGAGCGTCCCCCTTCCTCCACGTGCTTTTCGTGGAGTTCTAAACAAGCTTCACAAGTAAATCTCATTTATAAATATTAACCCAAAGGGTTAAATAAAATTTGCATTTTCTAATAATTAATACTATACTTTTATCATCAGCAATAAGAATAAGGTTAGATGTGGCTGGATCATGGAAATTACCTTTAAAAATAAAAAGTTTCAGAAAGTCTGTAACTCGGAGAAAGAGTTGATTAAGGCATATGGTAAGAATTGTGCTCGTAAGATTGGCTCACGCTTAGATGACCTACAAGCTGCTGTTAATTTAGAAGCATTTAAGACGTTGCCAGGGCGTTGCCATGAACTCAAGGGCGATAAAAAGGGACAGCTATCTTTGGATTTAGAGCATCCTTTGAGATTGATATTCGAGCCCTCAAATGAAGGAATAGATAGAAAAGAAAATTGCGGCATGGATTGGAAGTTAATTAATGCTGTAAGAATTATTGATGTGGAGGATACCCATGATTGAACAAACTAAGCTTTTATATCGTCCAGACAGGGTTTCTGCGCCAGGGGTAACACTACTTGATCTCCTTGAGGAGCGCGGGATGACTCAAGCAGAGCTTGCAGAGCGCACTGGGAGACCATTAAAAACCATCAATGAAATTATCAAAGGTAAGGCTGCGATTACTTCAGAAACGGCTATTCAACTTGAAAGAGCGCTTGGTACCCCTGCTGAATTTTGGAGCCAAAGAGAAGCTAATTATCGTGCTTATCTTGCTCGTCAGAAAGAGTTAGAGCATTTAGCTGCACAAAAAGACTGGCTTAAGCAGTTCCCAATTAAGGAAATGAAAAAGAGGGGTTGGCTTCAGGAATGCGGCAATGCTATTGCTGATCACATGATTTCTATTTTGAATTTTTTTGGAGTAGCTGCTCCAGATCAGTGGGAGCGTGGATGGACACAACGGCGGCTCGCGTTTAGGAAGGCTATGAATTTGAAATCAGATATTGGTGCTATCAGCGTTTGGTTGAGGCAGGGAGAGCTAGAGGGTGAAAAAATTCACTGTAAATCATTTAATAGGGAGAAATTGATTTCGTCACTAGAGCAGATTCGGGAGCTTACTAAAGAAAGAGATCCAGAAATTTTTATTCCTAAGTTAATGAATATTTGTGCTGATTGTGGGATTGCAGTTGCTTTTGTTAAGCCATTTGCAAAAGTTCCTGTTTATGGAGCATCTTGTTGGTTGCATCCTGAGAAAGCATTAGTTCAATTAAGCTTGAGGGGCAAGACAGCAGATATTTTATGGTTCACGTTTTTTCATGAAATAGGTCATATAATTAAACATAGTAAAAAAGAATTTTTTATTGAAATAGATGATAAGACGGCAAATAAGTCTCCAGAAGAAGTGGAAGCGGATGAGTATGCAGCTGAAACTCTTATCCCTGCTTCACAATTAAATGCGTGGCTTAAAAAAAATGATAAATTAAATGCTGCTGTAATTTCTAATTTTGCTAAACAGTTAAATATTGCTCCAGGGATTCTTGTAGGTCGGCTTCAGCATATGAATTACGTTAAATATTCTGAATATAATAGGTTGAAATTTAGATATGATTGGCGTGAGCATGAAGAGCATTGTAATGGTGAAAAATGAAATAATGCAGAAAGTTAATGACTTTATAAGTAACCTGAGTCCATAACTCAGGTTATCTATTACTCAAAGAATAACGCGCCTCCGCCCGAGGCGTCTCGCTGACAGGCGGCGTCTTTTTACACCGCTTCCAGAAACAACAAGAATATTCAGCAAATGATTTGCATGCATTCTTGAATGAAGCACAACAGGATGATTCAGGTTGAGAGATCTGGTTCAAGGATGGACTCTTCTCAGTCAGCACTGGAATCATCTTGACTTCTGGCTCCAGCGAAACTCCGGGGTCTATGACCCTAACTGGATAACTGATTTCCTGCGGCACAGGCATCGCCGTGCCAGACAATATCTTGCCTTGATGGATATGGGCCACTTCATATAAACCCTTCTGTTTCTTAAAAATCTCATCAAACCAGCAAAACTTGACAAGATGAATATGTATATTGTCAGGCAGATTTTCTCCGTTTGTAAAACGCTGCACTAAACTTAATAAAATATCTTTTTCGTTATCGTCAAAAATAAAATAATGCGCTGGACGACGAGGATGATGATGTTTTACCTCGTCCAGTTGAGGTTTGATAATAGGAAATTTATCTTCGGGATCTGCGTCATAATCCAGCAATTCATCTTCATAAGCAGTCCCAGGTACTTTACCATTTGCTACATCAGCAAATAATAAGGTACGATGTGTCCACTCTCTTTGCATACAAAGCACTTTATAATTCGGAAGACTGAGACCATTTTTATTCGGTTTAATTTTAGCGGCATCCATTTCGTATCCAGGTTCGCCATAATGGGCCAGCTTATCCATCGGATGAGATTGCCTATAAGAAGTACTATAAAACTCTACGGGATATCCCAGCTTTATATTTGTGAAAATATCATCATAACCCGTTACACTCACTGAAACAGAACGATGTGTTATCTGATCTAAAAATTTATTTAACTTGTGCCGCATAGCAAGAAACTGGTGTTCATATCTACGCTCAAATCTTTCATGTAATAGCGGATCAAACAAAATATCAAAACATCCATCCCAATCTCCTCCTATGATAATAACGGGACTTAATTCATCTTGTTTTTCTTGCATCCTTGCCAACATAACCACCCCTTATCTATTGATAAACAGGAAAGCGTTTGCATAACACTAACACATCGCCGCGCACGCGATCGATGTTTTTTTGATTTTGCAAATCATCCAGAATATCGCATATCCAGTTTCCGAGTAATGCGCATTCTGTTTCTTTAAATCCGCGCGTTGTGACAGCTGGTGTACCTAAACGCAAACCACTGGTAACAAACGGTGATTGCGGATCATTCGGCACAGCATTTTTGTTGACTGTGATATAAGCACGACCGAGGGCTGCTTCCGCTTCTTTCCCTGTCATATTTTTTTCGATTAAATCAACTAAAAATAAATGATTGTCCGTTCCGCCGCTCACCACTTTATAACCGCGCTCGATGATCACTTTCACCATCGCTTGTGCATTTTTCAAAATTTGGCTCTGATAAATTTTAAAATCCGGCTGCAAGGCTTCCTGAAATGCAACGGCTTTCGCTGCGATGACATGCATTAAAGGCCCGCCTTGGCCTCCCGGAAAAACTGCAGAATTTAATTTTTTTTCTAAATCAGAATTTGATTTTGCCAAAATCAAACCGCCGCGCGGACCGCGTAATGTTTTATGCGTGGTGGAGGTCGTAACATCAGCAATTTTAATCGGTGAAGGATATAATCCCACTGCGATTAATCCCGCCACATGCGCAATATCCGCCATGAGATATGCACCCACGCTATCCGCAATTTCGCGTAAACGCTGCCAGTCTACAATTCGTGAATAAGCCGAAAAACCTGAGACAATCAATTTGGGTTTATGCTGTTTTGCTAACTCTTCCACCTGATTATAATCAATCAAACCCGTTTTGAGATCCAATCCATACGAATAAAATTGATAAAGTTTTCCAGAAAAATTCACTGGCGAACCATGCGTTAAATGACCGCCATGCGCGAGACTCATGCCAAGCACGACATCGCCCGGCTGAATCATGGCAGCGTAAGCTGCGGCATTCGCTTGCGATCCTGAATGCGGTTGAACATTGGCATAATCCGCGTTAAATAATTTTTTAACACGCTCGAGCGCAAGTTTTTCCGCTTGATCGACAAATTCACACCCGCCGTAATAACGTTTGTCGGGATAACCTTCCGCGTATTTATTCGTGAGCACTGAACCTTGCGCTTCAAGCACAAGCGGGCTCACATAATTTTCAGAAGCGATTAATTCGACATGTTCTTCCTGGCGAATTTCTTCATTTTTAAGCGCTTCTGCTAATGCGGGATCGAAATTTTCTAAAGAAATTTTTTTAAACATATTTTAACCTTTTCGTGGATAATAACTTAAAGGTGCAACGTGCGGCACAAATCCTTCATGGATATAATCACGCATGGATTGAAAAATCAAATCCACAGAAGACGTCAGTTGAGGACAGGGAAGCATTGCCATCACATTTCCAGATTTGTTCGACAGAGCTGCAATATGATCAACTGACTTCTGTCCTTTTGCATCACAATAGTGAAAAACATTCATGCCTATTTCCTTTATTTCCATTAACAATGCGGGAGGAATTTTAAAACCGCTTTCGGATGGGGTTGAAAGAGATAAAATATCTCGAGGATTAAGATAACGCGTGAATGCGTTAAGTTGAAAAGAATCCGATAAACATATTGTAACATTCTGGGTTGAGTGGTTATCAATGAGATTTATGCAGGGTTGATGGTTTTCAAGGCCGGGCACCAGTCCTGTGTCTATTAAAAATTTCGCGCCGCGGCCGATTCCTAATAAAGGTTTGCCTGATTGACTTTGTATCTTAAGATCAGACAATAAAGCTTCAGAAAAATTTTCAGTAATAATGTATCCGGCATAGTGGTTTAATTTTTCTTGGGGATCCTGTAATGAATATTCTTCGGGCTGCATTCCTGCGCGTTTTATCGCGAGGATTAATTCAGGATGGGGAGAGGAAGACATGAGAGCAATGCGCATACACGGCCTTAGTTTTATCATGGGTGGCGATCAATTTTAATGATATCGCACAAAAATCTCTACTGATCACATTAATTTTTAATACCTCCTTCCCCTTTCCCCTTCCTCCAAGCGAAAAGCACGCTTGGAGGAAGGGGGACGCTTCGATACAGATGCGCTTAATTAGAGCGTCCCCCTTCCTCTAAACGCGCTTTTCGTTTGGAGGAAGGGGATAGGGGAAGGAGGTCAAAATAAAGAAACGCGCGACTGCCACCGAATACTTACCCTTTTAACGTCTTGACATACTCAGATAGATTTTCAAAATCATCTTTTCCTTTAAACGTCTCTAACATGAGCCCATAAGCTTTACGAGCCACTTTCCTCTGTTCTTCTGATGACTCTAAGTCGGCTATCTTATTAATAAGATCTTGCGGCTACAGGCTTCTACCGAATACTTTACTGGCTCCTCTAAAGTCGAGCTTTAATGACGACCGCTACTGCTTTTTCGGGGATTTTGGTGCTGATGTATTTTTAGGAGCAGCAGACCTACTTATCGCTTGCTTAAAACTACCCAAGAATCCTGTTTTCTTCCGCGCTGCTTCATATGCTTTCTGTTCTTTCTCACCATAGACTGCTGTTAATGCTTCAACCCGTGCAGAGAGTTTTTCAAAATCGTCACACTCTGTTAAGAGAGCCTCATGTCCTGCACGAGCACTAGCCTGCTTCCCTAGCGGTTCGAATTCGACTAACTTTTTAATAAGGTCTCTCGCTTTTTTTTCAAGTTTTGGTTTACATTGCTCCTTTAACACATTGATATACTCTTTCAGTTCATTTTCATCTCTCATATTGGCAAGCGGGGCACCATGAACCAAACGAGCAATATCCCGATTTGACTCTTCCATGTCGACCAGCTTATTAACGAGTGTTTTTGCTTCACGCATCATAGGAGTCAACTGCTGCGCTTGGATACCTTTCGTTATCAATGCGCTCTGTACTTGACCGTGCATATCCTTTACTTCCGATTTTAATTGCGTTTTTGATTCAAAATCAATTTTAAAACTCATCATACAACATTTCATTTGCGGCATGTTCTTAGCTTGTTTTAACTGAGCTTCGCATTGTACACTAACCTTTGCTTGTCCCTCTGCAGTGTCTTCAAGTGCAATTAATTCCCTCATGTAGCTTCGCGCCAGTGCTTCATAAGTCTCACGGTTTCCTTCAAGAGTTCTATATTGAGCATCGAGATCTCTGTTAAAACCTTTTAGCAAGCCAGGGTCTTCTAATTTAAGAATGCCTTTAAGTTTTATAACACGTTCAGCATGACCATTCAGATCGTACTCTAAGAGGACACTATTCATCTCTATTGCAGCATCAATAAGATCTTTATTTTTTCTTCCAAAATCTGTATTGATTGACATCCCCTCATAACTATGAGTAGCTTGTGTTCCGATATTCTTTGCTTCTACTAACTTTTGCTCCAACTTTTCTCTTTGCTGAACCAAATCGTCTTCAAGCTTCTTTGCCTTTTGTGCTGCTTCCCGCTGCTTTTTAAGGTTTTCTTCGATTAACTGTCCATCTAATTCTTTTCCCCTCTTCGTCGCTGCATCGATTTCGAGTTGAGCCTTTATCTTTGTCGCCGCTACCGCCTCCGCGTAGGTAGGAGGAGGTGCATCTGCATCAGGAGAAGGAATAGGAGGAGGCGCGATCCAGTCGCTCTCATCTTCTCTAACTTTTTCCTCTGCTCGCAATTTTGCTGCAGCAGCTTCCAGTCTCTTGGCCTCATCCTGCTTTAAATCCAGTCTCTTGGCCTCATCCTGCTTTAAATCTCGAATCTCAGCAGTCTGTTTTTCAATTAACTGTTCAAGCTGCTTAATAATGCCAGGATATCGAGACAAATCTGGAATGTTCCCGCTTTCCAGCGATGCATGCACCGCCACACTCGCGGTTGCCGCCTCTCCATCCAACCGCTGAAGGGAAACTGTATGTTGAGAAACACCTCTTGCCTTGATTATATCTTTGTCC
>DATIJV010000098.1:0-8534 GCA_035478255.1 Gammaproteobacteria bacterium | reverse complement strand
TTAAACCGAGGCCACACCTCGCCCGAGAGACGGGCATGCTTTAAATGACAATAGTATTTAATTTTCTACATGGATATATTTTATTAAATTATCCAGCGCAGACTCGTGCAGGCGCATGGATTCAATAATGATATCGTACAGAGTAATTAAGTACTGATTGGTGATAGATTGCTCATAATTTCGAAAATCCATATCCAAAGCTATATAACTAAGGGCCTTAGCTTTTAGCAAAATTTCATGTATTTTTTCATGAGAATCAATTTGAGTGTTTATTAAAGACGTAAGTTCATTTACGCTATGCGTAGCCATGTCGATCTCCCTGTTAGGTTGATGTGGTTAGTGGCGTCGGGGATGTTCTAAGCATCCTCACGTCACGCCTTATTCTTAAACAAAAATCTTTTGAATTCAAGCATAATTTTATTAATACTAAAAAGTATTTTTATAATCCTAAGTGATTTAAGATTATTCTATCTTCTTCTGGCAATCTAACATTTTCCAACTCAACAAATTTAAACTCATACCGATCCGAAAATTTTTTTCTCATCTCATCAAATCCATTTTCCATTTTCATTTTTTCTGTAGCTTTCATCGGATCAAAAATACTTAACACCACATCCCGCCAATCTTTCGCAAAATCCGCAGAAATTTTTTTAACCGGATAAACAGGAATATCTACAGCCTGTTTTGAAATAATATTTTTATCACACGCCGCCTGATAAATCATTTCAATCCCGCGATATTTACTTTGAATCGAATAGCCTGCAATATGCGGTGTCGCAATCAGCGTTTTTTTTAATACCTCAATATCAATATTCGGCTCATTTTCCCAAACATCCAACGCCCACACAGAGTCCTGACCATATTTTTTTAATTGATCAAAAGAAAATACTTCTCCACGCCCAGCATTCAGCAAAATACAATTTTTCTTTTGTTTTTGCAGAAATGCTTTTTGCACAAGTTGAAACGTTGGATAATCACCCGTTTTAGTCAACGGTGTATGAAAAGAAATTAAATCCAGGTCTTCCAAATCTTCAAATGCTGTTGAAATAATATCTCTCTGAAAGGGATCACACAAAATCACATCAAACCCCAGTATTTTAAATTTATCAACAACCAATTGCCCGATTTTTCCTACACCAACCACTGCCGCACGAATTTTTTTATCCTGCAAAAAATTCATTTTTTGTAACGCAGCCGCTACACAAACCACATATTCTGAAACTGCTACAGCATTACATCCCTGCGCGGCACTCCAGCTAATATTATTTGCATTTAAAAACTCAATATCGATATGGTCCGCACCGGACGTCACACTTCCCACAAATTTTATCGCGGTATTTTTTAATAATTCCTGATCAACGCGCGTGACAGAACGAACCAGCAAAATATTCGCATCTGCCAAATCCGTTCGAGAAATCAAACGACCCGGTTTCAGCAGCAGCTCTCCATGCCCGCTAAAAAAATTTTCAACCAGGGGAATATTTTCATCTGCAACAATTTTCATGATAAAAATATTCCAATAAAAATGAGCATCCCTACCCAATTGTTATTTAAAAATGCTTTAAAACAATTATCAGGATAACGGTCTTTAACAAGCCATTGCTGATAACAAAATAATAAGGCAGCACCGCAAACAGCGAAAAAATACGGCCATTGCAATCGAAACAAAAAACCCATATGCCAAAATAAAAATAATAAAATAATTTGCAATATTCCCACGACAAATCGATCAAATCGGCCTAAAAAAATCGCCGTGGATTTTACACCAATTTTTAAATCATCTTCACGATCAGCCATCGCGTACAAGGTATCATACATAACAGGCCACACGGCCGCTGTTAAAAAAACTTGCCAGTCGGTTTCTGTAATCACATTATTTTGTGCTGCAAAAGCCATCGGCACTCCCCAAGCAAATGCAATCCCAATTCCCAATTGAGGAAAATGAGTAAATCGTTTTAAAAAAGGATAAAAAACGGCGATCATTGCGCCAGCCAGCGACAAACCTATCGTCAAACGATTTAAAAATAAAACCAGCACAAAAGCCGTCAACATCAATATTAAAAACAAAAATAACGCTTCTCGCACCGATATTTTTCCCGCCGTCAGAGGCCGCAGACGAGTTCGCGCCACATGTTTGTCATAATCTCGATCCGCAAAATCATTAATCACGCAGCCTGCTCCACGCATGATCACCACGCCTAATATAAAAATTACCACGAGCTTCATATCTGGATGACCGCGTCCTGCCAGCCACAATGCCCACAATGTCGGCCACAATAATAAAAAAATTCCGATGGGTTTATGCAGCCGCATTAATTGTGCGTATTCTTTTAGTTTCATAATTTTTCAACATCAGGCAAAAAAACTTCTGTTAATAAAAGCGGTTTGTCATGTAAAACAAACCGCGAACGCCGCGCCCATAATTGATCAACGCTAAGACGGGTTTGCTCTAAAACATATTGATGAAACGGCATGGCTTGAGTTAAACAAATCATTTCAAAAGGGCCGCGCTCGATCGTTGGATCATTAAACAAAACTGAACCTAAAGAACGATTTTTTAAACGCGCGAGACATTGTTGTTTTCCAGTGAGAGTTTTTCGGGGAAACACAGTACGCGCGTACATCCACTTTTTTCCTTCGCTATAAATCAACACTTCTCGAATTAAAGCATAATCGCGGGTCATCGTTCCCAGTGCTCTTTTTTCACTGAGCGCAGGAAATTGCCAGATTTGCCGCAATAATTGCACGCGAGGATTTTCTGCGCCCTGTGACCGCAAACGTTTCATGAAAGAACCCGGGTCCAGCAGCCAATGGCTTAAATTTCGCGGCAATTCATGTGACTTTGGCGAATACTGCCAGGGTAATTCTAATTTTAATTGATTTCGTTCGGGCATTGTTTATATTAGCTCCTAGAAATAAAATGGAATATGCTCATATGTCAAACCCTATCATGATTATCGGCACAGGTCTCGCAGGCTACCAGTTAGCAAAAGAATTTCGCAAACTGGATCAAACAACGCCGATGACAATTGTCACTGCAGATGACGGTAAATTTTATTCCAAACCTCTGCTTTCTACTGCACTGACCAGCGGCAAAACAGCTGATATGCTGCCAATAGCTACAGCAGATATGATGGCAGAACAATTAAAAGCGGCTATCCTGACGCAGCAATATGTTTCTGCCATTGATCCGATAGAAAAACATATTACCATAAATAATAATAAAATTTTTTATTCTAAACTGATTTTGGCATGCGGTGCGGATGTCATTAAACCGCCGATTGAGGGCGAAGCTTCCGACGAAATTTTATTTATTAATCATATATATCATTATTCGGAATTTCGCGAATTACTGAAAAATAAAAAACGTATTGTGATTTTGGGCGCAGGTCTCATTGGTTCTGAATTTGCGAATGATTTGAGTAATGCAGGGTATGAAGTGCATGTGATCGCACCGGCCAAAGCGCCGCTTGACTTATTAATCCCTGAAGAAATCGGAAAACTTTTGCAAACGGCACTTGAAGAAAATGGTGTACATTTTCATCTAGGATGTGTCGCAACACATATCGATAAAAAAAATAATTTATATCATTTGAATCTTTCAGATGGCACTGCATTAGAGACAGAATTAGTATTATCGGCAATTGGTTTAAAACCGCATGTTGCGCTGGCTCATGCAGTCGGTGCAGCAGTGAATCGTGGAATTATCGTCAATCGATATTTGGAAACCAGTGTAACGGATATTTATGCACTGGGTGATTGCGCGGAAGTTGAGGGACATGTGCTTCCTTATATCACGCCTTTGCTGAATTGCTCACGTGCACTTGCCAAAACATTAAGCGGAACGAAAACAGCAGTAGATTATTCGGGAATGCCGATTATTGTTAAAACACCGGCGCATCCGATTGTGGTTTGTCCGCCGCCCAAACAAATTGAAGGGAACTGGAAAATTGAAAAGATGAATCACAGCGTGCGCGCGTTATTTTATTCGCAGGAAAATAAATTATATGGGTTTGTTTTGACGAATGAAGCAGTGAAGGAACGAATGAATTTGGTGAAGGAAATTCCAGGTTTGTTTTAACTTTCTTTCTCGGCAATCAAAATCACCCCATCCACCCCCACAATCTTGACCCGCGTACCTGCCGGCAAATCTTCGCCGCGCACCCGCCAGGTGGAATCATCCACTTTAATTTTTCCCATACCATTTACAATCGGCGCATCGAGCGTAAAAACACGGCCAATGTATTGCTCGCTGCGTTTATTTAACAATGGACGATCGGTCCCAATCGGATGCTGCTTGAGATAAAGCCGCCAAATCACTGCAGTCACAATTCCCAATACAGCAAATCCCAAGAGTTGAGCTGTCCAATTGATATCAGGAAACAACCACAAAGAAAACCCTACAATCGCCGCAGAAAGTCCTAACCAAAATAAAAAACCACTTCCCGTCAGAAGTTCAAGAATCAGCAAAACTGCTGCAAATAACATCCAGTGCCAAAAAAGCAAATGCGAAAACACATTAAGCATTTTTAACCTCCTTTTCTTTAGCAAAAGAAGCTTTGGCTAATTCAGCAATCCCCGCAATCGAACCTAAAATACTGGTCGCTTCAACCGGCAGCAAAACAATTTTTTGATTAGGTGCCGTGCCGATTTTTCCTAACGCATCAACATAACGCTGCGCGACAAAATAATTCACCGCTTGAATATTTCCTTTGGCAATTGCATCTGAAACATATTCTGTGGCTTTTCCTTCTGCCTGTGCCAACCGTTCACGCGCTTCCGCTTCACGATACGCCGCTTCTTTTTTACCTTCTGCCTGCAAAATTAAGGATTGCTTTTCACCTTCTGCGCGCAAAATGGCAGATTGACGCTGACCTTCCGCTTCCAAAACCGTCGCGCGTTTATCACGTTCTGCTTTCATTTGCCGCGCCATGGATTCCACCAAATCACGAGGCGGTGCAATTTCTTTAATTTCTACACGGGTGACTTTCACGCCCCACGGCGTAGTCGCTTCATCAACCACACGCAGCAATCGATTATTAATTTGATCGCGCTGAGAAAGCATGCTGTCTAAATCGAGTGAACCTAACACTGTACGAATGTTTGTCATAATCAAATTACGCATGGCAATTTCGAGATAACGCACTTCATACGCTGCTTTGGGCGCATCAACAACTTGATAAAATACTACCGCATCGACTTTGACCATCGCATTATCTGAACTGATAATTTCTTGAGAGGGAATATCAAGCACTTGCTCCATCAAATTAAGGCGTGCACCAATTTGATCGATAAAGGGTATGATTAAGGCAAGACCGGGTTTTAACGTATGGGTATAACGCCCAAATCGTTCAACTGTCCATTCAAATCCTTGCGGGACCTGTTTAACACCCATAAAAATAATGATGACAGACAATACGACCAGCGATACGATCAAAATCGTCATAAACAACTCCTTTGCATTCTTCTCTTATCAGTATAACATTTTCATACCTGATTAAAGGGATGGGATAGAGGTATAGTATGAGCATTGAAAAAAGCCTATTAACTGATGAACAAATCATTTACCGAACGAAAAAACACTGGATTATATTTTTTGCACCGACAGCCTGGGTGATTGCTGCTGTTTTTCTTGCCTTAAATCCCAATCCCTGGATTGTTAAAGCTGCTATTGCACCTGCATTGGCTGCTTTAGTGATAGGTGTGGGAAAATGGTTAGATTACGCCACCTCTGATTTTGTTCTAACCAATAAACGCATCATGATGAAAGAAGGATTTTTTACCAAGCATTCGAATGAATTACGGCTCTCAACGGTTTCTAATATGAATGTGGATCAAAGTTTGCTCGGACAAATTCTGAGTTATGGCACAGTAGTAATCAGTCCATTTGGAGGAAGAGAAGATGTGTTTACAGAAATTTCTCATCCGTTTGAATTTCAAAAACAAACGCAAATGCAGCTCGACAAACTCGTGAAATAACAAGTGACTCTAAAAAAATTATAAAGTAACCTAATCGGCTCTATGATACTGAGAAAAAAGGAAGATATATGCTCACAAGATCTGATAAATGGACACGACTTAGCGCTGTTGGTCATGGTTTTTTCAGCGCTGCAAGTATTTTTAAACTGGCTGTCTATTCTAGCAATTTAATTCAAGACTGGGTCAATGGAACTCAACCTGACTCACTGGAGAAGATACCTGATAATACGACGCTTTATGTAGGATGCATTCTGATGACATTTGCTACTGGGGCACTGTATTCTCAGATGGCATTGAATGCTTTTCACGAGAGGCAGGCTGTCCATAATATTCTCAGGTCTCCCATATTAGTAAGACCATCTACTGAGCACTCACCTCATGCCGAGTTCACCTCTGGCGATGAGGGTGAGGACTATGGTAATGGTAATGCCTATGATTATAGGCAAACCTTTCTCAGGACTACTCCTACTTCTCACTTGACCATCATTCAAAAAATGGCATTGGGTGCCGAGTTTGCTGCTGAAGCAGGAGCAATCAGCAATGCGCTGATAGCGGGTACTGTTCTATTCAAACAGTTAGTTCTAAAACAATCTTTAACTCTGATCGGAAACATTCCTTTAGCAATAGGCAGTACAATATTTGGCGCGTTAGGCGCTATTGCAAATGTCAGAAACTGCAAACATGCTATGAGTGATGGAACAGAAGGCAACCTGTTGGAACATTTCAAGGCAGATAGATTAACAAATATCGCAGCTGTGGGAGAAAGTTTGGTGAGTGCTCTAAACATTTTTTCCTGGGTAGCAAACTGGGCTGAACTCATAATGGAATTAGCCTCTGGAACTCAGAAAAATACAGATACAATGTCTGATCTTTCCCTCTATTTAGGATGTGCTTTTATGCTCCTGTCTTTAGGTGCTTTTTATTCACATCGAAAATTAAATGCCTATCATCAATATCGGGAGCTCCAGGACCCAGAAGGAATGCCTTTAAGCTGTTTACAAAAAACGGCTTTAGGCGCTGAGGCTATTTCGCATACTGCAAAAATCAGCAATGCAATAACAACAGGGGCGGATTTGCTTGGTAAAACGGTTTTACCCGGTGTTTTACCTTCATGGGGAAAATTATTGCTTAAGTGCTCTGCTACGGTCTTTGCTGCCGCCAGTGCTGCTGCACCTGTAAGAAATTGCGAAGATGCGATACACAGCCAAAATACCGACACATATTTAAACTCGAGAAGAACAGGTTCTTCAGTTAATTAAAGGAACACACATGCAATCACATAAGCCCGATAGATGGACAAATCTCGCCGCACTAGGAACTTTGGCAACTGATGCAACAAGCAATTTCTATTGGGCGGTGACGCTTTCTAATTTAATGAAACAATTGATTGACAAAAATATCAATCAACCTCTCGAGGAAAATAATTTACCGAATGGATCTCTCATTGCGGGATGCCTGCTCATGCTATTTGCACTTGGCTCAGCATACGCGCATCGAGCTGTGAATGCTCGCCTTCAAGCGAATAAAAAAGAGAAAAAAGAGGGATTGCTGAAAAGTAAAGAACATCACGCCGCTTCTTCACATCTTAGCATTTGGCAACGCATATCGCTCGCTGCTGATTTTGTGACTCATTCGGGAGATGTTAGCGAGGCATTGATCGCAGGCTCAAAACTCATGGCCCAATATGCTGTAAAAGAACCTCTGACTGTGTTAGGAGGAATAGTGCTAGAAGGAGGCGGCACTCTCTTGGGTGCCTTATGTGCTATTGCTGAAGTGAGAACGTGTAAACATGCCATGATAGGAGAAGTCCATGTTCATGCTGAAGGTGAGGAACACGAACATAAAGCAGATGCACTCACTTGGATAGCTGCAGGAGGAAAACTTGCATCCCGCAGCCTGAGTACATTTTTTTGGATTGCAAGTTTGATGGAATTATTGTACGAACCTGAACAAGACAAATTGTCAGATTTGTCTTTTTATCTGGGATGCGGGTTTATGCTCCTGGCTTTGGGCTCAATGTATACCAATAAAAAATTAAATACTTTTTATCAAGACCCAAAACTGGCCGTCTTGCCTGATGATCTTCCAAATCGTTCATTGACCTGCCTGCAAAAAGCAGCGTTAGGGGCAGACATGGCAACCAGTATAGGAGATATTGCAGGTTCAATCACAGCAGGAACCAAATTGGCTATACAATTTGCTGGGAAAAAAGTTCCTTACTCGGTGAAATTGCTGCTTCAGGTGAGCGGGACATTGTTTGGCGCGAGCGCTTCTGTTGCAGGCTTCAGAAGCCGCAAGAAGGCGATTTTGGCGCAAAATAAGCCTGATATACCTGAAGAGTTTGATGTCAGGAGAAAGCTATCGATACAGGACAAAGATAAAGACACTGAGAATGAGCCATCCGGGGTTCCTTATGTAGTTGCTGCTCCAGGAGGAAATAGATCAAGCAGATAATTAAATACCTCCTTCCCCTTTTCCCCACTGCCATTAAGTTAAGCGAAAGCTGATTAGAGCGTCATCCCGGAATTTAGTAGCGCTTAATTCGCGCTCTTTGC
>DATIJV010000097.1:0-8379 GCA_035478255.1 Gammaproteobacteria bacterium | reverse complement strand
CGCGTGATGACAAGGCGCGAGTCAAAAATGTTTCAGGAGCATATTGAATGAAATATGTGACTGAAATATTTTTGACTCGCAACGCAGTCAGCATGCGGTCTTTGAGCTTTTAATGAGGTTTCATGATGAAATATCCGGGTTAGCGCAGTGGCGCAATGTGTTTACCTAATATTTTGACAGTTTTAATGATTATAGAAAAATCTTTATGAGAAGGATTAATCACAAGATTGAATTCTTCAGGCACTAAAACTGAAGGTAATGCTAAGGCGATATATTTTTCTGATAAAAATAACTGTTGCTCTGCAAAATCTCTGGTAATGTCTGTTGCAGGCGTCATATTCCATTCTTTAGGCAGCTTATTGGGCATAAATTTATTAATTAATTTATCAGGAACTTCAATTGAATATCGATAATAATCAAAACCTGATACAGAAAGTCCATTATGTGATAACCATTCTAAAGTGCAAAGTGAGATAGATTCTGAGCAATAAATTATTCTTCTACCAACATGGTTCCATCTAGCTTGAGTCATTAGTCCACCGTCACCAGAAAATACTTTTTGTACATTATCAATTTGAGAAGCTCTATACCAAATAGCCATTAAGCATACATACCGTATTTAATTTGAAGTAGCGCTTGTTCAGCAAGTCGATGACCGACTTCAGTATCTAGTAAGTTGACAGGCGCCTGGTTACCTAAAGAAGGCACATTTCTGTAAATCCAATTTTTTGCTTCATTCTTGCCAAGAATGTCTGATGCCATCATTAAAATAGATATTAATCTAACAAATTTTTCGGTGGTATAGGTATCTAATGGTTGCTGATTTTTCTTTTTTGAAAAGTAAGTAGATGATGGAATATGAAGTCTTTCAAGAATATCTTTAACTAAAAGGTTTTCTTTAGCCAGGAAAGATTCGATAACTTTGGTCGCAAGACCATTCCTGACTAAGTTCATTTCTTTTAAAGGATCTTTCAAATCATTCAGTAAGTTTTGTAGTGAAGCTGCCATAACATCATCCTCATCTATCCCTTTTGCTTATTATAACTCCATATTTGTATTTTTACAAGTCTTATTTTGGACTCATAAAGTGGTATACCTTAGGTATATACCATGCGCGGCCATAATTTGAGTTTTTTAACCCTGAATCTCCCAAACTATACAATTTCACACTCGTGCTATATACTGATTTCAATCGATTTTTTTTGCGCACTTCCAGAGCGAGGAGCGATGGCCGGGGAAGATTTACAATTAATTAGCCTTAAGGATGACTTCTATCGCGATGGTTATTATAAAGCGCTCATCGCGATTGGCATTTTGTTAGGCGCGATCGCCTTGCTTGTCAGTACTTCTATTTATTTGCAATTATCCAAACCTCCGCCAGTGGCTTTTAAAACAGGTGATGAGTTTAGGACATTATTGCCTGTTCCTGTGACAGAACCTTATTTATCTCAACCGAATTTGATTCAATGGGTCAGTGAAGCATTACCTCGCGCATTTACCCTGGATTTTATTAATTATAATGAAGAGGTCAAATCAGCATCACAGTATTTTACGGTCAATGGCTGGAAGAATTTTTTAGATCAACTGAAGATGTACGCCGAATATAACACAACGATGGCGGGAAAATTATTTATTACTGCGGTTCCGGGAGGGGCGCCTTTTATCATCAATCAAGGCTTGCTGCCTAGCAATTCCTATGGATGGTTGGTACAAATGCCGATTAATCTCGGTTATAGTAGCGTGAATAAAGGCAATTCTTTGTTGCTCATTATGCAAGCGCTAGTCGTTCGGATTCCGACAACAAATAATTTAACCGGCGTTGCAATAGAAAAAATAACCGTGACGAAAGGAGCAGGAGACCAAATCATTTCTAATGAATAGCCCCAAAATAGAGATTAAAAAAATTTGGATTATTTTGCTGCTGGGTTTGTTCTGCAGTTCACAAAATCTTTTGGCAGAGGGTCCTCCGTCGCAAGCGAATGCTGCGCAGTTTGAAAATTGGCTGAAAAACAATGGCCAGAGCCAATTATTGACAGAGACAGACAAACAATCTGCTTCCAATAACAATCATAGCGCATTACAAATTCTTCCTGGCAGTTCGCCGCCTGATACACCAAAAATTATCCCGCGTAAAAAGCCGAGAATGGCAGCAGCCAAACCGATGACCTATGAAGAATCACAAAAAATTATTCTCAATTCATTGCCGCCTTCACCGCCCGTGAGCTCAGAGTCGGAAGAGGCGTTCAGTGCAATGATGCAGCAGAATATGCCATTAACTCCGCAGCAAGTTGTAAAATTAAAACAGTTGATTGATCAATCGCAGCGTGCAGCAGCCATGCCCGCGACTGTTCCGCCGAAGCCGGTTTCATCGACATTAATGGTGAATCTCGCGCCAGGCACAACACCTCCCGCCATTCGATTAGCGCAAGGGTATGTGACTTCGCTGGTATTTGTCGATTCTACCGGCGCACCCTGGCCTATTGCGGCTTATGATATTGGGGACCCCAAAACGACAACGATTCAATGGGATGGAAAAAGTAATGTTTTACTGCTCCAGGCGATTGCGCCCTATGGAGCAAGTGATTTAGTCATTCGGCTGATGGGTATGAATACACCGATTACGCTTGCATTAGTGCTGGGCCAGCGTGTAGTAGATTATCGTACTGATATTCATGTCTCAGGTTTAGGGCCTAATTCGAAAGATTTACCGATAGGGACTGGGTTGCCTAATAGTGCTAATCAATTATTGTTAGGGGTATTGGATGGTGTTGCACCTCCTTCTAGCAGACAATTGGTTGTTAAAGGCGGGGGTGATTGCCTTGCGTGGTTACTGGGAGATAAAATGTTTCTTCGTACTCGTTTGACCGTGCTTTCTCCAGGATGGGTGGGCAGAATGGTCAGCCCTGATGGAATGATTGCATATGAGCTGCCAAAAACTTCTTCAGTGTTGGTGTCTCAATACGGAAACCCGATCGAAATTAAAGTCGAAGGATTCTAATGGCAATAAAACTTCCCAGCTTTAAATTTTTATCTAGCACTGATGCAAAGTCGCGCGTATTTATTATGCTTGGCGTGTTGGTCGGTGTTGTTGTGGGAGTTTTTTTTATCGTGCGGTATTTTGGCGCAGGTGAAGGGCCGGCCGGTGCTTCAAAAGTTGCTGCGGCGCCTGCTAATTTGCAATCTGTTCCAGGCGGTCAGTTATCTCCAGAATATTATCGTGCATTAATGCAAGCGAATGAACAAGCTGCGTCACAGGCAAAAATGACAGGCGGAACCGCTGTACCGACGCTGGTGAATATTCCTAATCCATCCAGTACGTTTCAGCCGCAACAAAATTGTACCTTACTTTGTCCCAGTCCAGATGATGCCAATGTAGCAAACGATATTAATGAGTTAGTAAAAAGCGGCAAATTATCGCAAAAAGATGCGGATGGATTATTGGCTTTGGCCAAGGCTAATGTGTCAGTAGATGAATATGCTGCTGCGCTAAATGATTTGGTCAAACAAGGTAAATTGACTCCTGAACAGGCTCGGCAGTTATTAGAAAAATATAAAAAACAACATCAAAATGCTTTGTTAAGTGAAAGCGCCCGAACCATGGATGCATTAATCAAATCAGGCCAATTGCCGCTGGATGTTGCCAACCAATTATTGGCTTTACAAAGAAGCGGTGCAACAGCAGCTGAATATGCAGAAGAATTAAATCGATTGGTAGCCCAAGGAAAAATTTCACCGCAAACGGCAGCAGAGTTGCTTGCGCAATATACTCAGCAAAAAGCTGCAGAAGCCACAAAAGCCGGTATTTTTGCTTTAAAACAATTAGCGAGATCAGGGGCGATTACGCCTGAAGTTGCGAATTTATTAGCGGGCCTTCAGGAAAAAAATGTTCCCGTCGATCAATATGCAGCACAATTACAACGCTTGGTTGCGGAAGGAAAAATTACGCCATCAGAAGCCGCGCGTTTATTGGCAGAATATAAAAAACGACGTTCAGAATTTGGTGGAGCGGCAGGGGCGCTCGAAGCATTAATTCAGCAGCAAACAATGGAATGTCAAAATGATTTGAAAAAAACCGGCCAGCAAAATTCATCCAATCCGAAAAATCTTCCCGAAAGCTGCAAAAAATTAAATGCTCTTAAAGATATGGCTGCAAGATTGATGCAATTGCAGGCGAACAATGCATCACCTGCTTCTTATGCGGAAGAATTAAAACGTGCGGTGCAAGCAGGATTGCTTTCCCCGGAAGAGGCTGCAGCTTTGATGCAATACTATAAAGCAACGGCGGTCCCGGCAGCCGGAGTGCCTACTGTCACTACGAGCTTACCGACTACTGAAGATTTTGCGCGATTGCAGCAAGCAGTTCGTGCCCAGCCAGCACAACCTCAGGTACCAGCGAACCAGGCAGCGGATTTTGCAGCAGCAGCTGCTGCTGCCGATCGTTTAACTTCGCAAGAGCGTCAGCAGCGAGTTCAGCAAATACAGGCTGCCATGTCATCACAAGCTCAGGCCCTGGTTGCTGCCTGGCAGCCTCCCAAGATGGAGCACAAAGCGGGTTCACCGCCTACACCAGAAAAATCGGGCGCGGCAGGTGATGGAAAAGGGCAGGCTGTGGGAGGAGGTACGAGCACCAGTACAACGACTACGACGACAACTGAAGGCGGACGACCTCTGATTAAAACAGGAACTATTTATTTTGGTGTGTTAGATACGGCGGTAGATAGCGATTATCCTGATACACCGGTTATGGTCACTATCGTACAAGGTCCATTTAAAGGTGCCAAATTATTGGGAAGACTTTCCTTGGCACAAGGGAAGGATCGTATCAGTTTAAGTTTTAATCTGATGGATATGCAGGATTGGCCTAAAACGAAAACTGTGAGCGCATTTGCGATTGATCCTGATACTGCACGTACTGTGATGGCCAGCAGTGTAGATCATCATTATCTGATGCGTTATGGTTCATTATTTGCTTCATCCTTTTTGCAAGGATATGCGCAAGGCGTGCAAAATGCAGGAACCAGTACGACGGGTATTTTTGGTACGTCAACGCAAAATCCAAAATTAAGTTTTGGTAATAATGTGGCGGTTGCTTTAGGCCAGGTTGGTACAGCATTTACCAATGTGGTGCAGCAATATGTTAATACACCGACGACGGTGAAAATAGATTCAGGAGTTGGCTTGGGGATATTGTTTATGTCGGATGTGACATAAACAGTAAGTATTCGGTGACGGTCACGCAGTTCTTTATTTTGACCTCCTTCCCCTTTCCCCTTCCTCCAAGAAAAACACTTGGAGGAAGGGGGACGTTCTAATTAAGCGCATCTGTATCGGAGCGTCCCCCTTCCTCCACATGCTTTTTGTGGAGGAAGGGGAAAGGGGAAGGAGGTCAGTAACTCATTGATTTTTTTGTTGTTAAAATGGCTGAAAAAGTTAAGTAGGAATGCACGTAATCCGGTATTATACTTCTATATATAAGAGATGCCAGGAATTTTAAGGGGCATGATATGGTTAATGAACGCTATGATGAGGAAAATCAGGAAGAAGGCGAGTATCATTTTTCTGATGATCAGACCAATTATGATATGGAAATGGATGCTGCAAAAGATTCTACAGCAGCTGCTGTTGCGCCTAAAGAATCGGTTACTGAAAAATTAAAACAACATCGTAGAATTGTCATTGGCATTATTGTATTTATTGTTTTGTTGGGCATTGTTTATAAATTAGTAGCGCCGTCTTCTGCGCCGTCAACCGAATTTCAGCCTGCTACTCCTGCGGCTCTTCCTGCTAAAGCTCCAGTGAAGCAAACCCCAACTCCGCCTCCCATCGCAGCACAAGCTCCGGCTGTTTCACCGCCTGCAGTACAGCAAACAGTGACAACAACACAACCTGCTGCCAGCTCACCTCCAATACCGGCACCCGTGATGTCGCAACCCGCTGTTCCTGCTCCAACTGTTGCAGAACCTGCAGTGACTCCCAGTGCTCCTGTCACAACGACGCCTGTGACCACAGGCGCACCGTTGCAAAATGACAAGCCTATATCAGACAGAGTGGCAACGCTTGAGCAGGAAAGTAATGCCATGATGAATTTAATGCAAACGCAATACGCACAAAAAATAGCGGATACTGAATTACAAAACACGCAATTGCGTACGGAAGTACAGGAATTGAGTACACGAATCAGCAATATGGAAGTCGCATTTCGCCAATTAACCAAAATGTTACGTAGTGGCGGCGGTGCGCCAACCGTCAGAAAAAGCGAGGTGGCGGCAGTCATCAGTCCGCCGCCTGCTCGCAGCATTCAGCCCAGAATCAGCTATACTGTACAAGCGATTATACCGGGACGTGCCTGGTTAAAATCCGATTCAGGCGATACAGTAACGGTAGCGGAAGGCGATATGCTGAGAGGCTATGGACGAATTACCAAGATCGACCCTTATGATGGTGTAGTGGATATCGATACGGGAAGTAGAGTGATTAGTTTGTCCTATGGAGTGAGCGGGGATTAGCCGCAGGAGCGAATCAATTTTCGAGGTAAAGATATGAAATACATTCGATTCTCTCTGAAATATTTGAGTGCTGTGATAGGAATTAATTTTCTTCTCTCAAGCGCATCAATCGCGGCGAGTGCTCCCAGCATCGCAACCATGCTGGTCAATTTTAGCGAAGCCGTGCCTAATTTGATGCGGCTTGTCACAGCGCTGGCATATGTCATGGGATTTTTTTTCATTATCAAGGGCGTCATGGATTTGAAGCATTTTGGAGAATCACGCAGCATGATGTCGCAAGAACATTCTCTCTTCAAACCCCTCATGATGATTTTAGTAGGCTCATTATTACTTTATCTTCCTTCCAGTGTCATCACTGGCATGAATACATTCTGGACTGAACCCAATCCTTATGGCTATCTCTCCTCATCTGGAGAGAGCAACTGGACTGATTTGACGGATGCAGCGTTTATGGTTGTGCAATTAGTTGGGACAATTGCCTTTATTAAAGGTTTGGTTATGTTGACTAAAGTTTCAGGCCATGGCCAACCCGATACGTTTAGTAAAGCAATGGCCCATATTATTGCAGGTGTGTTGTGTATTAACCTATACCAATTTTTGCAAGCGGTATTCGATACCTTGGGTATCAGCATGTTTGGGCCTTAAACCTCTTAAAATGAAAAAAAGAGTTGTTAATGCACTGACTCCATGACTAAAATTGTGATCAGGAATATAGTAGTTAAGGTATACCTCTCAACTGTTACTGTAACGACAAGCTAAAAGGAGATAGTTTATGATCAGCAAGCAAATGAAAAGAAATATTATGTTATTTATAGGTGCTTTTTTGTATTTATGCGTTGAAGTAGCGTTTGCAACTTCCGGTGCTGAAACAGGGGGAGGTGGTATAGGAAAGGTTGCATCGAATGTAACAGGGAACTTAGCTGATATTGCAAAACTGATCACGGCAGGTTCTTATGTTGCCGGGTTTGGGTTTGCTGTAGGCGCTATTGTTAAGTTTAAAGCTCACAAAGATACTCCTCAACAAATTCCACTGGGTCAGCCAATCGCATTTCTTTTCGTTGGTGCGGCGCTTATCTTTATTCCATCTGTATTTAAAACAACGGGTACTACATTGTTTGGATCTGGAACAGCGGGTAAAGTTTCCGGTATTACATCGTTCATGTAACTTCTGGAAGTTTTATGCATGAACTTCAACTGGCAGTGAATTTAAATGGCTGGCGAATTCTAGTTAGAAGACGTGAAGACAAGCCATTTCTGCCGGTTGCAGAACAAGTCTATAAACGCGACAATTACACTTGCCAATATTGCGGATTTCAGGCAAGACAATATCAGGAAGTTGTTAATCTTGATGGAAACTATACAAACAACAAGCTAACGAATATGATCACCGCTTGTTGTTTTTGTTCACAGTGTCTTTTCATTCAATCGATAGGTTTAGATGAAATGGGCGGCGGCCAGCTTGTTTATCTTCCTGAAATGAGCCAGGCAGACTTGAATAGTTTTTGTCATGTGCTTTTTTGTGCGATGGGTAATGGGACGGGTTATCAAGATAGTGCGCAGGCAATTTACCGTAGCCTCAAATTCCGTAGCCAGCCAGTTGAAAGTAAATTTGGGAGCGGTACGAGCAATCCTTCGGTATTCGGACAATTGATTCTCGAACATGAAGCTAAAAACCCCGAATCAAAAGTGGATATTCTAAAAGACATTCGTTTGCTGCCTTCTTACACGAAATTCAAGGTCCAACTGGAAGCATGGGCTGCTGCCGCGTTGGAAGAGCTTGCTGAGGAAGCGTCACAATAATTATGGGTAAATGTTCACGCTCTCCTTCCCCTTCTCCCGCGAAAAGCGTGCCTGGAGGAAGGGGGACTCTTCG
>DATIJV010000096.1:0-33001 GCA_035478255.1 Gammaproteobacteria bacterium | reverse complement strand
GGCGAAAAGCACGCCTTTGCCCACCCTACATTTTTATAAAATTTCGAGGAACATGCTCATGCGTAAGTGGATTGCCATACTGTTTGTTGGGCTGGGTTTAATGACCTCAAGCCCGGTTTTTGCCTATTTAAGTATGGAATTGACGCGTGGAGTCGCAGGTGCTGTGCCTATTGCGATCGTTCCTTTCGCAATCAATGGTGTTATTCCTTCTGAAAATGTTTCGCAAGTGGTCACAAATGATTTAAAAAATAGCGGGCGCTTTAAAGTGTATAGCAATGGTTCAGTCAGAGAAAACATGCCTCCCCGTTATTATCGCAGCATTGGCGCCGATACGATTGTCACCGGTAGAATTGAGCAGATAGACGGTGGGCGCTATGAGGTCAGTTTCAAACTATTCAATGCATTGGAAGAAGGCGGCGCGCCTTTACTTTCCCAGCAGTTTACTGTGCCAGAAAGCCAATTGCGAGGTTTGGCGCATCATATCAGCGATCTGATTTATCGCCAGATGATCGGCGTGCGCGGTGTTTTTTCGACTAAACTTGCTTATATTGTTGTGCAGCGCTCTCATGATGGATCAGCGCAGTACATATTAGAAGTTTCGGATGCCGATGGTTATAATCCCAAACCCTTGTTAATTTCGAATGATCCTATCATGTCACCCGCCTGGTCGCCGAATGGCAGGCAAATTGCCTATGTTTCTTTTGAAAATAAACATTCTGCGATTTATGTAGAAGATGTGGCAACGGGTTCGCGCCGTTTAATCAGTGACTTTAAGGGAATTAATGGCGCGCCAGCCTGGTCGCCCGATGGACGCAAACTCGCTTTGGTGCTTTCAAAAGATGGTTCGCCGAATATTTATTTTATGGATGTCGGATCGCGGCAATTGACGAAAGTGACGAATGACTGGTCTATTAATACGGAACCTGCCTGGTCGCGTGATGGACGATCGATAATTTTTACCTCAAATCGCAGCGGCGGCCCGCAAATTTACCAAAAAAATCTCGCAACGGGTACTGTTTCTCGGGTGACGTATGAAGGAAATTATAACGCGCGTGCTTCCTATACACCGGATGGAAATCATATTGTTGTTCTCAATCAGGAGTCCAAATTATTTAACATTGGGATCCTGGATTTGGATACCTCCTCTTTTCGTGTCTTGACGAATGCATCGGGCACAGATAATGAATCGCCTAGTGTAGCCCCGAATGGCAGTATGATACTATATGGCACACTTTATGGCGGACGTAGTGTATTATCCATGGTAGCGAGTGATGGAAGTGTCCAGTTACGTTTGCCGGCGCGAAATGGTGAGGTGCAGGATCCAGCGTGGTCGCCTTATTTATCTTAAATTTATCTTAAATAAATATTTTTAGGGGGGAAAATAAATGAAATTAAAAACAATAGTGCAAGTCATGATAATTGGCGGAATGGCGGCGTTAAGTGCGTGTTCCACAACCAAACATAATAACAGTGGATATGATGCATCTGCCATGAATGACATGAATACTGCGGCAGGTGCAGAATCAAGAGGGTTGGGTGCGGGGCAAAATTATGGTAATCAGAATGGTGCTTCCAGACGTGGATTGGCTCAAAAGACTTATTATTTTGATTTTAACAGCTATGTGGTGCGTGAAGCAGATAAACCAGCTATTTTCGCGAATGCCGATTATTTGGTTGCACATCCTAACACACGAATTATTTTAGAAGGTCATACCGATCCGCGCGGCAGCCGCGAATATAACGTTGCTTTGGGTGAGCATCGTGCGAATTCAGTATTGGATTTGATGAAAGGACGCGGCGTGAATCCCAATCAGGTGCGAGTTGTGAGTTATGGCGCAGAGCGTCCAGCGGTGCCAGGGCATTCTGAACAAGATTTCCAGATGGACCGCCGTGTGATGATTGTGAAGTTTCAAAATTAGAGGATAGATTGAGTGCTGCATACAAGGTGAGAACATATGATTCTGAAATCTTTGAAAAAAATATGTGCGATAATCATATTTTCAGGTTTTGCGCTAACGGCGTTTGCCGAAGATGCGCCTGTCTATGATGTAGACAATTATCCGCCTCCCTTTGATGGGCAGCCTCAATCGGATTCTGGCCCAGAAGCTGCAGCAGCACCCTCTGCACCACCTGCGCAAGTTCTGCCGCAATCTCCGCAAAGTATCGCACAGCCTTTAAGCATGGACCAGCGGATGAATCGTGTAGAACAGCAAATGACGAATTTGCAGCATTCTGACACTTCATCAAAAATGGGTACATTACAAAATGAAGTGCAATCTTTGCGTGGACAGGTAGAAGAATTGACACACCAGTTGCAGCAAATGCAAAACCAGCAGCGCACGATGTATTCTGATTTAGACAAACGATTAAATAAACAAGCTGCGCCAGTCCGGCAGTCCTCTTCTTCCAGCATAGATGCAGATGATGCTGCAGCCTCTGCTAAAAAAACCGTATCCAAAAAACCTAAAAATGTTTTAACGCCGGCTCCGGTCCCTGCGGCTGATGAACCCGCAGCCGATGATCAACCTGTTGTGGCACCTAAGCTCACAGCATCCTCAGACAAATCTGATGCTAAACCTGCTGCTGCCGTCACAGCCAAGACAGATTCATCACCTGCTGCAGAGCAGGAAGAATTACAGATGTATCAAAATGCGTATGATTTGATAAAAGACAGCAAATTTGATCAAGCGATCAATGTGCTGCAAAGTATGTTAAAAAAATATCCCAGCGGTCAATCTGCAGCGAATGCACATTATTGGTTAGGCGAGTTATATGGCTTGCAGAAAAAACGGGATTTAGCTGCAGTTGAGTTTTCCACTGTCGTCAGTAATTATCCTGACAGTCCCAAAGTATCTGATGCTGAAGTAAAGTTAGGCATGATTTATGCAGCTCAGTTTAAATGGCCTGAAGCGAAATCTTCCTTTAAGCGCGTCATGAGCCGTTATCCTGGAACCACTTCCGCGCGCCTCGCCGCTCAACAACTTAAAGAAATTAAATCTGAGGGGCATTAGTGGGCCGGCTGCGTGTTACTGAAATATTTTTTTCGCTTCAAGGCGAAACACGGACGGTTGGCTTGCCAACCGTTTTTATTCGTCTGACAGGCTGCCCATTGCGATGCGGTTATTGTGATACAGCATATGCTTTTCAAGGCGGAGACTGGCGGGAAATTGATGATATTCTGGCAGAGGTTGGGAAATTTAGTGCGCAGTATGTGACAGTGACGGGCGGCGAGCCATTAGCGCAAAAAACATGTCTGGAATTATTAACGCGATTATGTGATGCGGGATACGAAGTATCGCTGGAAACCAGCGGTGCGTTGAGTGTTGGCGATGTCGATAAAAGAGTTGTCAAAGTGGTTGATATCAAAACGCCGGGATCAGGCGAAATGAATAAAAATTATTATGCCAATACAGAATATTTATTGCCGCATGATCAAATCAAATTTGTTATTTGTCATCGGGAAGATTATAACTGGGCCAAAGATGTGATCCAGCAATATCGATTGACCCAGGCTTGTCAGGTATTATTTTCACCCAGTTATGAAGAACAGTCTCCCGGGCAGTTGGCTGACTGGATTTTAGAAGACCAATTGCCTGTTCGATTACAAATTCAGCTTCATAAATTTTTATGGGGAGACGTCAAAGGGCGTTGATATTTTTTTTAAATTCGGTATGATTGGCGCCTTCAGTTTATCACATATCAAACGGGTCGTTAGCTCAGTCGGTAGAGCAGCAGGCTTTTAACCTGTTGGTCCTGCGTTCGAATCGCAGACGACCCACCATTTTATTCCTCTCATTGTAATAGCTCAGCCCCATTGGTTGTCATCCCGGAATTTAGTAGCGCTTAATGAGCGCCTTTTGCGAATTTAGCGCTACTTAATGTCCGGGATCTACTTATCATTCGGCTGGATCCCGGACATTAACTCAGTCTAAATTCACAAAAAGCGCGAATTAAGACTGAGTAAATTCCGGGATGACGCTCTAATCAGCTTTCGCTTAACTTAATGGCAGTGCCCCTTTCCCCTTCCTCCAAACGAAAAACGCGTTTAGAGGAAGGGGAACTCTTCGATATAGATGCGCTTAAGTTAGAGCGTCCCCCTTCCTCTAAACGCGCTTTTCGTTTGGAGGAAGGGGAAAGGGGAAGGAGGTTTTATACCTCTCACCAAATACTTACGCATACCCAATACCTTTCTTTCCATACTTTTCTTCCATGACCCCAGGAAATTTATTTATGAAACGCAAAACGAATTTATTAATTTATCTAAACTGTCTTATTATGTTCAGTCCATTTTTATTTACGATTCCAAACCTCTACGCGGAGCCTCCAACTTATTTTTTATGCGGTTCCGACGAAGACGGCTGTCCCGAAGGCCGCGAAGAATATTGCGCGTGCATCCCTGTGAGTATGAAGCCAGATCAACCTTATTGCCTCGATTTTGACCATATGACTTGCAAGCCGGTCGCGCAGCAGCCGGACTGCAGTGAAAAACATATTGTTGTAGATAATCAGGGAGATTGTCTTGCCACGATGTTCCAAAGCGAAGCTTACCCTCCCTGTAAAATAGTGTCCCAATCATTTTGTTATGAGCATTCTGTTTCCATATGTGACGAATATGGCAAACAGGATAGCTGCAAACCGCCTGATTAAGACAGCAGTATGATGAAAACTTTTCATTTGAGTGCGACGTGTGTGGAAAGCGGCTCTGTTATTTCAAATAACATTGATTAGAAATAGGCGATCACTGTTTATTGTTTTGTATTTAGAAATACATTGATATTTTTGAGAGAAACAAAATATGATGATTTATGTTTTCTTTGAAGGATGCTGAAATCCAATTACCATCAGATACTAAAATTATTGGTAAGTGTTATTGAGCAATTTGCATAAGTTGCTGTTTGGCAAAAGCAACTCCATTATGATTTTCGATTATTTTAAAGGTTGGTGTGTTCATTAGGCTGTGCATATAGCAGTGGTGAACGGTTAGGATTAAGTCTTGTATTTCTGGATTAGTCTCAATATCTTCGATTTTCAGCCCAAGCTGTTTGCATTCATCTATATGGATGTGACGAGCATGGGTTTTATTATCATCAAAATTGCTCAATTTTTTTGTAATTTCATCAGCTTTTTTATCAGCATCTTTTTCGTCTTCAAACATGACTGATTTTAATTGTTTTTGTACAAATGAATGCGACCATTTTATAGCATTTTCACATTGGCTAAGGAAGGTTGGATGATATTTTGAAATTATTTGTGCCCAGATGACAGCCTTTTCAGGATTTTGTTTAATTTCCTCGAAGGCACGTTGAAATTCCATAACAACACCATGCGCAGGGATACCGCTAAGTTGTGGGTCAATAGGGCCTAGATTAGAATGTTTTCCCATCAATATGCTCTTGCATGAACATGCAAGCATAGTGCCAGCCGACATCGCAATTTGAGGAACGATTGCGCGAATATTATTTCCAAACATTTTATGCAGGTAATTAACAAGAGACTCAGTAGCAGGAATGTCGCCACCAGGAGTATGAAGAATTAAATCCACGCCTTTATTTCGATCCAGTCCATGTACGGCCATCATAAAACCATTTTTATCTTCATCGGTAATGCTGGATTCAATTTTAGGCTTTGATAAAAAAGCAGAATAATATGCGATCACATTCCGGCCAGTTTTTTTATAAAGTTTCTCTAAGTATGATCGTCTAATTGTATCGATGGAACTCTGTGATTTATTTGCAAGATCGTGACGGGTTTTTTCGATCTTGTTTAAGACTTCATTCCAATTTGGCATTATTATTTTCTTTCCAAAAAGGAGGTGCAGCTAACTTGATAAGTTGTAATACTATCCACCTCTTCTAAAGCAGATGGTTGTCTTAGATCAAAGGGGGTTAGATTGGCCTTGGCAATTTGAACTTGTCTCATTATCTCACTATATTGGCGAGAAAATTTACCCTCAATTAATGGTTTTTCTATTTTTGAATAAGACATTTTTTTAACTCCAACTAAAACGATTAACATTATAATTGTAATTCAAATAATTGCTATATGCAGCCATTATCCTATAACTTGACAAAAACGCATAAAACCCATAGTATTACTATGTGTTTCTTGTATTTTAATCAAGTAGGTTAATTATGAAACCAGCTGATTTTTTTAACCAACATCCTGTGTTTACTAGCAAAGAATATGCTGGATTTCTAGAGCTAGAGAAACATGCCGGTGAGAGAGCTCAAGAAGCATTGCTATCTTATCATATTAAGGCGGGAAACTTGATTCGAGTTCGAAGAGGGTTATTTGCAGTGGTGCCATCAGGCTCATCGCCGGAATCTTATGCGGTCGACCCCTATCTTATAGCCGCTAAATTGGTAGATAATACAGTTATTGGTTACCATAGCGCTTTAGCATTTTATGGTAAGAGCTATTCTATAACGCATCAATTTTGTGTTCTGTCTCATGCACGATCAGCGAATATACCCTTCCGTGAAGATATCTTTCGACTTGTATTATTTCCAAAATCATTGCGTGAGAAGAGGCAGGAAATGTTCGGCGTGAAAACTGTTTTACATCGTGGCTGCCAGTTACGAGTCACAGGCTTTGAGCGTACATTGGTTGATATGTTGGATCGACCAGATTTGAGCGGTGGATGGGAGGAGGTTTGGCGCTCATTGGAGTCAGTAGAATATTTTGATTTAGACAAAGTGATAGAGTATGCTTTTCTGCTTGATAACGTGACGACAATAGCGCTTGTTGGTTTTTACCTTGAACAGCATCAAAAAGAATTACGTGTCAAAGACTACCATCTTGCAAAATTAGAAGCACGCCGTCCCAAACAGCCGCATTATGTTGATAAGCTACAAAAATCATCCAGCAAATTTAATTCCCGCTGGAATCTTATAATACCTTCAGAAATCATCGAACAATCGTGGAAGGAAGAATCATGAACTTGCGTCAAGAAGATTTGCATAACCTGTCAAGAATTACGGGTTTTAAAAATGCTGATATGTTGGAAAAAGTAGTTCAGCTAATAGGTCTTTTAAATGAAATATTTGATAATAATTATTTAAAGAATCGTTTGGTATTGAAAGGTGGTACCGCATTAAATCTTTTCTATTTTAATTTACCAAGATTATCAGTTGATATTGATTTTAATTATATTGGTTCGATTGATCGGCATACAATGTTGGAAGAACGTAAAGAATTGGAAGAAATTTTGATGGGATTGTGTCAGCGTTCAGGATTTACAATTAAACGTGTGGCAAAAGAACACGCTGGCGGTAAATGGCGTTTAAACTATGCCAGTTCAGTGAAAGTTGGTGGCAATATTGAGATTGATCTGTCTTATTTACACCGTGTCACTTTTTATCCCATCCTCGTTAAGGACTCAATTCATGTAGGCTTACATCAAGCAAATAAAATTCCCTTGCTTGATTTGCATGAACTTGCTGCGGGAAAGTTAGCTGCTTTGATGTCTCGCAAGGCAAGTCGTGATTTGTATGATGTAAGCAAATTGTTTCATTCAGAATCAATCGATATGGAAAAATTGCGTTTAGTTTTTATGGTTTATGGCGGTATGAATCGCAAAGACTGGCGTACATTGAAAATAGAAGATATTGGATTTGACAGTGAAGAACTTAAAAAGAAATTAGTTCCTGTTCTTAAACAGCAAGACATACAGCAATCCAATTTGACAGAACAACTTATTCATGATTGTAAAAAAATAATGTCAAATATTTTGCCTTTTAGAGCTAATGAACAAGAGTTTTTGGACTTATTATTGGATAGTGCACAGATAGAACCATCTTTACTAACGACTAATTTCGAAGAACAAAACAAAATTCGTCATCATCCTGGCTTGCTTTGGAAGGCGCAGCATGTGAAAAAATTTAAAGAAAGTAAGAAAAGAGAATAACTAATTAAACCGTTTTTTTCATCATATATCGAGTTAAACAATTTTCCACATCGGCCACACCAAAATTTAGGGGCTTTGTCCATTGAGATTTTGACCATGTTGTAGATAATCAGGGAGATTGTCTCGCTACGATGTTCCAAAGTGAAGCTTATCCTCCCTGTAAAATAGTGTCCCAATCATTTTGTTATGAGCATTCTGTTTCCATATGTGACGAATATGGCAAACAGGATAGCTGCAAACCGCCTGATTAAGACAGTAGTACGATGAAAACTTTTCCTTTGAGTGCGACGTGTGTGAGCCCAGATTCTATTAATTCAAATAACATTGATTAGAAGCCAGGTGATTATTGTTTTGTTTTTTTATAAAAGAATCATTGTTATTTTTTTGAGGGGAAAAATGTGATGATTCATATCTGCGTGAAGGCGCAAATGATTTTTTTGTGGAAATACGTTTTTTATTTTTACTAGAGTAGATCTATGTCTTCGTTTCCAAAATTAGCTAAGCGAGCTATTATTTTTTCTAAACCCCATCGTGGATCAATAAAACGAATCTTTTTACCCGCTTTTTTTGCTATAAATTCAAAATTAATTATCGCCGGAATAATCCGCAGCATTTCGTTGTTTGCGCATCGTGTCAAGTAATAGAACCGTATCATTATCAACTCCGAGTGTTTTAGATAATGATTGAATCATGACTTGATGATGCCCTGGTTTGCTAGTAAGTGTTCGATAGCCATTTGCCTGTAACGCCGCGTTGGCTATTTGCATAATTGCTTTATAGGCAGCATCGAAACGGTTTTCGGCGCTGACGGCAGTAATTTTTGCATCTGCAATATTTCGCTCTGCTGCGGTAATCAAGCGTTTTATCGCGCCAAGATCAATCGAGATTTTTTCGAGATTGATGCCGACAAGATTATTCAATGTCATCGATTGTACCTATCATAAAAATTTTAGGTGCCTGTAAAATTTCCTTAACAAAAGAATTTTTCTCTTTCATTAGTTTTTTCCATTCTGATTTTGTGTATACCTTTGGATTGACTTCACGCCTTACCAAGCTTTGTGCTGAATAAAATGCTTTTACTGCATCGCTAAAACGGATATCTCCAATAATGAGTATGTCAATATCGCTACCCGCGGTCTCCGTTCCGCGTGCTGAAGAGCCAAAAATAAAAGCGGTATCAATTTTCTTTGCTAATGGTGTGAGTGCCTCTGCCAACACTTCTGCAAGGCCAGATGTTTTTCGTAAGATGCTAGCGAGTTCTGCAAAAATAGGGAAGGCGGTATTGGCTTGATAATAGACTTGATTGCCGCTTTCTTCTCGTATTAATACTTGAGCCTCAGCTAATTTAGATAATTCTCTGTGTAGAGTCCCGGCGGTGGTATTGGTAAGACGAGCGATTTCACGGACGTGATAGCGCATTTCTGGGTGAAGCAATAAAAGACCCAGGACTTGGCGCCGGTATTCTGCAAATAAGAACGATGTGATAGACGTCATGTAATACCTATTTGAAGCCTAATAAGCTTCAATTGTAGCTCAAAAAGCTTCATTTTAAAAGAAGCAGCTTGCGGGATTTTTGCGGGAGTGAGTTATGCATTGTTGTGCACTGTTATGCATTTTGAGGCGTTTGTAACGGCCGCCGTGAGGAGAATAATATTTATTAATCAATCGGTTATAAATCTTGTACATTTTGGCGATTAACTTTTAACCTGTTGGTCCTGCGTTCGAAATGTATAAGCCCAATTTATGTATGAGATAAATTGCAGTTTATGAAGGTTCTTAAGCAGCCCGCTATGGAACCAGGGTGCTCTTGTTGTACTGTTTTGCCTTGATTTTGAGTTGCAATATAGATGCGTTGATAACCCAGGGCCGCATAAATACCCTGCAATTTATTGGCGATATTTAATATATTAAGTAATCGTGGCTCGTTGTATAAATTTAACCAAGGTTTGATGCAGGCTGATTGAAGGCGTGCATAGATTGAATCAGTTTCTTTTATCGCATAGAAATAGGTTATATTCCACAAGCAACCATTTAATGAAAAAAATGGATGCGCAATTACCGTTTCTCCCCAATCGATAATATTGATATCTTTTGTTTTTTGATCAATAAGCATGTTGTTTTCATGAAAATCACAATGAGAGAGCGTTTCAGGAATTTTATATTCAGATAATCTCTCGCACAAATGTATGCATACTGGATGTAATTGATGTAAGTGATTTATTTCTTGTGTGGTTAACCCGTCACTTGTTAAAAATTTATCTTGTTGTATGAGTGCATAATACAATGAAGAAAATTTATCGAGTCGCCAATCTGGCATATCAAACGCAAGGAGCTCTGGGATTTTATTTTCTAATAAGCGTTGGATTTTTGTAAAATTTGCAATACCTTTCTGCAGCTGGTTGAAATTAATTTTTTTCTTGAAGAAATGTCGTAAAGATTTGTCTCCACAAGAGGTCATCAAAAAGCAATGTAGTGCAGGGTTTTCTGCTAAAAGTTCAGGAACATTACTAGCACTCTGTTCTTTAAGAAAATTAAGCATTTTGGGTTCTGAAAACAATGCTTCTGGCGTTTGTTTTAAGTAAACAATCTGTGCGCCAATTTTTATTTTATACACAATAGAATAGGATGTTTCCACGACGTGTTCATGATGAATACTTATTTCATCGTTGTGAGAAGCTAAGTATTGAATAGCCCACTTTAGGGCTTGATCAGATTGATTCATCTGTTCTGTCATAAAAAATTTCTTCGCTCATTAATTGCAATGTGTTTGTGGCTTCAAAAAATTTAGGTTTATTGTTTTCATAAACCATTTGCTCGCAAAAATTGTCCCAATGTTGTAGCCATTGTGAGTCGCCGGATAATGTTTCAAGCGCATCTTTTGAAGCTCGTATAGGATTTTTGTTATAAGCAGTATCATTTTTTTTAAAAATGGCGATATCTTTTTCAATGATGTCATTAATAAGACTTTTATATTTCCCGCTGAGCAAACTTTTTGATTGTAGTTGATGTAGGTCATAGATGTGACGTACTAAGTGCTTATCAGTGTCGCGTTCTTTTTCTTGGCGATTTGCGATGCGACGAGTCAGGGCCACCCATTTTTCTGCTGCTGTTTCATCAAGAGAAAGGCAGGGTGTATGAACTGAATGATGGGCGCATTCTTGACCTAATGTTGTTTTAATTAATGAGGTTATTGCAGCAGTTTGAGGTGCAAGTAGCAATTCGCCAACAAAACAGTCAATCGCAATATGTGGTTTAAGATAAGTGATGCGAGCTGAGCCTTCGTAACTTGCTCGAATGCTCATAAATCGACCTTCATAAAATACTTTAATCTGTTCCTTTGCAATGGAAAAACCTGTATTTTTTAATGTGTCTACGAGGGTGTACCGGAAATCACGCAGACGTTTTCTACGAACTTCTTTACCTAAATGAGTTGCATCTGGTTTCAAGACAATCCGAAAATCGATATCTTCTGATAGACGGTTAATTACTTGATGGCCTTTCGAAAGACTGGTGCCTCCTTGGAAAATGAGATCAAAGTAGGGATCTTTTACAGAGCTTAATATCTGTATAGCGAGTGTTACATAATAATCTTTTATAATAAAATCGGCTGGGATTCTTAACATTTTCGCGGTTTTTTTAACTTGGATATCCAGTAACTCACCGAGCATTCGTGTTGTCCTCAAATAAAATAGAACGGCCTTCAGCACTAATGGTGCCACGGAAGCGGCTTTTCAATCGAACGGTGAGAGTGGTTGGAACTTGAGTAGTTTTACCGGCATTGTATTCTTGAATGGCGCGGCCATATTCCCACTTGATAGCCAGTTTGTTGAGCGCTTCAATTGCAACATCTTCAAATGATGCTTGTAAGACTGGTTTTGTTTTGCCATTAGGAAATGTCATTAATTCGGCTTTTGCATAAAGACCATGACTAATTTTTATGATGAAACCTTCTTCTACAAAAGCACTTAAAGCTCGATTGAGACGAAGTTGTTCGCGATTAGAATGATCACGAGATAAATCATTGCGAGAAAATACTTGTCTGGCAAAGCGGTTAATTTTCCGCCTTAATGAATCGCGATAATGATTGTTGTAATGATTTGGGCGCATGGAATTCTCCCAATATTATTAACGCCATAAATAGTCATTTTCATTTAGTATAACAGATTGTTGTTATCGTCACAAATAGTCATTTTAAATATAACTCTTTAACATGTTCAACAAAAAACCGTGTGTGGGGATGAGTGCTGCTTTGTTATGCTTCGTGATGCTTTTTAGACGATTGTAACAGTCGCCTGTCGATAAAATAAGTTATTTTAATCAATTACTTAAAATGAGACCATATATAGTTTTGTTTTATTATCTTAAATCTAGTTAAACTAGATTTATAGTTAATATTATAAACACAGAGCAGGAGAGTATCTTGCTTATCAAGCTACGGAAAGAGCGTTTTTTATATTTGGATTTGCTAAGAATGAAAAAGAAACAATTAACGATGATGATTTGAATGTTGCCAAGATGTTTGCGAAAGAATTGCTAAAATATTCAAATGTAGAAATCGACAAATTAGTAAATGATCAAAAGTTGTATGAGGTAAAATATGAAAGGTAAAACCTTAAAAGAAGCAATTCATGAGACAGCTAAAGGATTTTATGAATCCGGTGTGATGGATGCACAAACCATGCGTGAATTTGATGCTGTATGTCTGCCTATTGAAATTATATGCCTTCACCGAATGCTTACTTTTCTTTTAGTACAAATTTCACCGCCTAAAGTAGTTTTACCGTCAATAATTGCAGTACCTTTGATGCCATCATCTGTTGTTTTATAAATAATAACACCAGTTTCTTTTGGGGTTGGTTTTTCAATGGTGAATAATACCGCAACTGTATTGTCATCTTCTTCATTGAAAACACCTTTTCCTTTGGTGTGAGAGTTTTCTTTTGCAAACTGCCAAGAAAAATCATAAAGCTTTCCAGACTTAGAAACTGTCAGTACTCCATCTGTATATTCCTTTTCTGAAGGGGCGTGACCTTTGCAATCATAGACCCCGGAAAGATCTGCAGCAAAAGTAGAAGTAGTGAATGCAAATAACAATGCTGTGGAAAGAGTTAATACATTCTTCATATTTGTTCAGTCCTTTTGTTGGTTGGTACTATAATAACTATAGTAATAAAGACGAAATAGTCAAGTTATGTTATCCTTGAAAGAGCAGTAATTGTCCTTATGTTATGAGGTAATAATCGTTGTTGGAGTGGACTCATGCGAATGGATAAATTAACCAGTAAATTTCAGGCTGCATTGTCAGATGCGCAATCACTGGCACTCGGTCATGATAATGCTTTCATCGAACCGGCCCATGTCATGAAAGCTTTATTGGATCAGGAAGGCGGAAGCATTCGTTCTATTTTAGCAAAAGCGAATGTGAATCTTGCAACTTTACGATCACAATTAGATGCGGCAATTAATCGGTTACCCGAAGTCGAAGGGACGGGCGGTGAAATTCACATCTCAAATGAATTGAATCGTTTGTTAAATCTCACTGATAAATTGGCACAAAAACGCAAAGATCAATACATTTCCAGCGAATTGTTTTTGCTCGCGGCAGTAGAAGATTCCGGTACATTCGGTGATTTGTTACGAAAAATCGGTGTCACCAAACAGACAGTTGAAAAAGCAATTGAAGAAGAACGCGGAGGACAAACCGTGCAAGACCCGAATGCTGAAGATCAGCGCCGCGCACTGGAAAAATACACGATTGATTTAACAGCGCGTGCTGAACAGGGAAAACTCGATCCTGTGATCGGACGTGATATGGAAATTCGCCGTACCATCCAGGTGCTCTTGCGTCGTACTAAAAATAATCCTGTATTAATTGGCGAACCGGGTGTCGGTAAAACAGCTATTGTCGAAGGATTAGCACAACGTATCATTAACGGCGAAGTTCCTGAAGGATTGAGAGATAAACGCTTGCTCGCACTTGATTTAGGCGCATTGATTGCGGGCGCAAAATTTCGCGGCGAATTTGAAGAACGTTTAAAAGCCGTGCTAAATGATCTTGCCAAGCAGGAAGGACAAATTATTTTATTTATCGACGAAATACACACTATGGTTGGTGCAGGTAAAGCAGAAGGTGCCATGGATGCAGGGAATATGTTAAAACCCGCCCTCGCGCGCGGCGAATTGCACTGTGTGGGCGCAACGACTCTCGATGAATATCGAAAATATATTGAAAAAGATGCTGCATTGGAACGACGTTTCCAGCGTATTTTAGTAGAAGAACCTTCTGTCCCTGACACGATTGCTATTCTGCGCGGTTTAAAAGAACGATATGAATTACACCATGGAGTAGAAATAACTGATTCAGCGATTGTTGCGGCTGCCACTTTATCGCATCGTTATATTTCTGATCGGCAATTACCCGACAAAGCAATCGATTTGATTGATGAAGCAGCCAGTCATATCCGTATGGAAATTGATTCCAAACCCGAAGAGCTGGAACATCTCGACAGAAAAATTGTTCAGCTTAAAATTGAACGTGAAGCTCTCAAAAAAGAATCCGACGAAGCTTCAAAAAAACGTCTCGAACGTCTCGAGCAAGAATTAAAAAAATTAGAAAATGAAGCAGAGAAATTAGATCACGTCTGGCAAACAGAAAAATCTGCATTGCAAGGTGCACAAACTATTAAAAGTGAATTGGAACGCACGCGTATCGAATTAGATACTGCTCGTCGTGCAGGAGATTTAACCCGCATGGCAGAATTGCAGTACGGCCGGATTCCTGAATTAGAAAAAAAATTGGAACAGGCGGCCCTCGCAGAAAAACAGCAGACGCAATTGTTACGCAGTAAAGTCACGGAAGAAGAAATTGCTGAAGTCGTTTCAAAATGGACACACATTCCTGTTTCAAAAATGCTGGAAAGTGAAAAAGAAAAATTATTGCATATGGAAAGTGCGCTGCACAAACGTATTATCGGCCAGAGCCAAGCTGTTTCTGCTGTATGTAATGCCATTCGCCGCTCACGTGCAGGTTTGGCTGATCCCAATCGGCCCATCGGTTCGTTTTTATTTTTAGGCCCGACCGGCGTTGGAAAAACAGAGCTCTGCAAAGCGCTCGCGCAGTTTTTATTTGATACAGAAGAAGCTGTGATTCGCATTGATATGTCTGAATTTATGGAAAAACATTCTGTTGCACGTTTGGTTGGTGCGCCGCCAGGATATATCGGTTATGAAGAGGGCGGTTATTTAACTGAACTGGTTCGACGCAAACCTTATTCTGTTATTTTGCTCGATGAAATGGAAAAAGCACATCACGATGTGTTTAATATTTTATTGCAAGTGTTAGATGATGGACGTTTAACTGATAGTCATGGACGCACTGTGGATTTTCGTAACACTATCATTGTCATGACATCGAATTTAGGCTCAGAACTTATTCAGGACATTTCGCGTCACGGTGATTATTTTGAAATGAAAAAAGCGGTCCTTGGAATTGTCGGACAGCATTTTCGTCCAGAATTCATGAATCGAATTGATGAGACGGTTGTTTTTCATCCGCTGGATCGCGAACAAATTAAAGAAATCTCAGAAATTCAATTACATCGATTACGGTCGCGTCTGTCAGAAAAAGATTTTGGTTTGGAGGTGTCTCAGGAAGCATTGGATTATTTGGCTTCAACCGGTTATGATCCTGTATATGGAGCTAGACCATTAAAACGTGCGATTCAGCAGCATGTTGAAAATCCTCTGGCTCAAGATATTTTATCAGGAAAATTTTTGCCGGGGGATGCGATTCACATTAGTTTTGAAAAAGGTAAGTTGCTATTTTCAAAAGTTGCGGCAGTGGTATAAACCTCTAAAAATATTTCAGACAATACAAGGATAAGTGTTATGTACAAACATATCTTATTTGCAACAGATCTTACAGATGATACCGATTATATTATTATGAAAGTCCGCGGAATGCGCGGGTATACAGGCGCACAGCTTAGCATCATTCATGTTGTCGAGCCTTTGCCTGGATACAGTTATGCTTATCTTGGCATCGAAGACATCGAAGGACAATTAATCGAAGAATCCAAAACTGCGCTGGCTAAATTGGCAGAACAATTGTCAGTGAATGCAAAAGACCAGTGGGTCGAAGTGGGCCCGACGAAATCCAAAATTCTTGAAGTGGCGCAAAACATTGGCGCGGACCTTATTGTCTGCGGTAGTCATGGACGTCATGGATTATCTTTGCTTCTGGGTTCAACCGCAAACGCTATTTTGCATGGCGCAAAATGCGATGTGCTGACAGTGAGGTTGCCAGAAGAAGAATAATCACTCATGGAATATAAAGACTATTACAAAATTCTGGGTGTTGCGCGCGACGCAAAAGAAGATGAGATAAAAAAAGCTTATCGCAAACTTGCGCGCAAATACCATCCTGATGTCAGCAAAGAAACCAATGCTGAAGAACAATTCAAATTAGTCCAGGAAGCTTATGAAGTTTTAAAAGATCCAGAAAAACGTACTGCTTACGATCAGCTTGGCAGTAATTGGCAAGGTGGGCAAGAGTTTCGGCCGCCGCCGAATTGGCAAGGTTTTAGCGGATTTCATAGCGGTGGATTTGAAGATGTGGGCCCTGGAGCTGCTGATTTCAGTGATTTTTTTGCTTCAATTTTTGGCGGCGGACGCGCACGGCAAGGCGGATTTCGCCATGCGAAGCAAAGAGAATTTAACCAGCGCGGAAACGATGAGCGCGCAAAAATTAATATTAGTCTGGAAGAAGCGTTTCGAGGGGGTGCAAAAACCATTCATTTACAAATGCCTGAAGTGGATGCGCATGGTCAAATGCACATGAAAACCCGTACGCTTAAAATTACCATTCCCAAAGGAATTATCTCAGGACAGCAATTGCGTCTTCCTCATCAAGGTTCACCCGGAATTGGCAAAGGGCCTGCGGGTGATTTATATCTGGAAATTGATATCAACCCTCATCCTGTTTTTTCTCTGCAAGGCCGGGATATTTATTTGACCTTGCCAGTTACGCCATGGGAAGCAGCATTAGGTGCAAAAGTTACAGTACCAACGCTTGGCGGGCCGGTCGAAATGAAAGTAGCAGCCGGCGCACAGGCAGGACAAAAATTACGTTTGAAAGGCCGGGGATTGCCGGGCAATCCAGCAGCGGGTGATCAGTATGCCTTATTACAGATTGTGACACCGCCGGCCCATAATGATGCAGCGCGTGCTTTATATGAAAAAATGGCGCAAGAAATGCCTTTTGATCCACGGAAGAATTTATTGAGATGATTAGTTTATGACACGGAAAGATCATTCAATCGCTGTTAAAACGTCTGAGCCGTTACGAGATCTCGGATTGGAAGAGTTGTGTCATGCCTATCATACAACGCCTGACTTTATTCTCGAATTAATTTCCTATGGCACCATAGAACCTCAAGGAAATTCAATTGCAACCTGGCGGTTTGATTCCCATCAATTGCAAGTGGTTCGCACGGCAGTACATTTGCATCATGATCTTGAAGTGAACCATGCAGGTATTGCGTTGGCGATTGATTTGCTGGAACAGATAGAGAGTTTGCAAAATGAGTTAAATGTTTTAAATAAATATTTTAACCCGGATATTTCATCATGAAGTATCAGAAAAAGCTTGAAGACCGCGTAAAGTGGTAATAGCTCAGCCCCATTTGTTGTCATCGCGGAATTTACTCACTCTTAATTCGCGCTTTTTGCGAATTTAGAGTGAGTTAATGTCCGCGATCTACCCAAATGAGACAGAAAAAAATTGTTTATTCTGAAAAATTCTTTTCAACAAAATCCCAATTCACCAGCTTCCAGAAATTTTCAACATAATTCGGGCGTGCGTTCCGATAATCAATATAATAGGCATGTTCCCACACATCGCAAGTCAATAACGCTTTTTTATCTTGCGTCATGGGTGTGCCCGCATTACTCGTGCTGATAATTTCTAATTCCCCCGCGGCATTCTTGGCAAGCCAGCCCCAGCCTGAGCCAAATGTTGAAATCGCCGTTTGACTGAATAATTTTTTAAATTCATCCAGCGAACCAAACTTTTTCTTGATGGCATCAGCTAATTTTCCTGTGGGTTCGGCGTGTGCATTCGGGGCCATGCAATGCCAATAAAAGGTATGGTTCCACACTTGAGCAGCATTATTAAATATCCCGCCGCTGGATTTTTTGATAGTTTCTTCCAGTGTCGCATTTTCAAATTCGGTATTTTTAATTAAATTATTTAAATTAGTGACATAAGCCTGATGATGTTTGCCATAATGATATTCTAAAGTTTCTTTGGAAATGTAAGGTTGAAGAGCATCTAATGAATAGGGTAGTTTGGGCAGTTCATGGGCCATTATTGTTTTCTCCTGGGTAAATGATGAAAGTGTAAGAACGATAGAATGTGAATGCAAGGGTTAAATAATCTAGGTTCTTATCCATAACTTAGGTTAAATAGCTTTTCCCCCGTGGACAAAGCCGATTAACTGTGTTATAAAAGCCAGCTCTAAATATTTTTTAAAATCCGCACACATATCCTGCCCATTTGCCGGGTGCCCGGGGAGAAAACCAGGTTGGCAAATGAGATATGTGGAGGTCTAACCCAATAAGAGGAACTCAAAATGGCATCATCCGTTAGTATGCGTGACATGTTAAAAGCAGGCGTGCATTTTGGACATCAAACCTGTCACTGGAACCCAAAGATGGGCGAATACATCTTTGGCGCTCGTAACAAAATTCATATCATCAATTTAGAAAAAACTGTTCTCCTATTCAAAGACGCACTGAACTTTATGGGCGGAATCGCGGCCAAAAAAGGCAAAATTTTGTTTGTAGGAACTAAAAACGCGGCCCAAGATATTATTAAAGAAGAAGCGCAGCGCTGCTTTATGCCTTTCGTCAATCATCGCTGGCTGGGCGGAATGTTGACCAATTACAAAACCATTCGTCAGTCCATTCGACGTTTGAAAGAGTTGGAAAGCATGTTCGAAAAAAATAATTTCGGACGTTTAAACAAAAAAGAAATCCTGCAGTTGACCCGCGAAAAAGATAAATTAGAACGAAGCTTGGGCGGTATCAAAAATATGGGTGGTTTACCTGACGCTTTATTTGTCATTGATGTCGGGCATGAAAAAATTGCAATCGCAGAAGCTAATCGTCTAGGTATTCCAGTAATAGGTATTGTTGATACCAACAATAGTCCTGCAGGCGTGAATTATATTATTCCTGGAAATGACGATTCCATTCGTTCTATTCAATTATACACACAAGCTGTTTCTACTTGTATTTTGGAGGGACGTGCAAGCAATCCTGACATCAGCCAGGCAGAAGATGAATTCATTGAAGTTGAAGTGACTACCAAACCAACAAACGTTGATGATGAATCAAGCGAACAATAATAACTTCTCGTACTTCAATAAACCCAATAATCAGGAGTGATTTTTTATGGCAGTCACTGCAGCACAAGTCAAAGAGTTACGTGAGCGTACAGGCGCAGGCATGATGGAATGCAAAAAAGCGCTGGAAACAACAGCGGGCAATATGGAGCTCGCTATTGAAGAATTGCGCAAAACCGGTCTTGCAAAGGCCAATAAAAAAGCTAGCCGTGTTGCAGCCGAAGGTATTGTTATCATTAAAACCTCTGACGATGGCAAACAAGCATCCCTGCTGGAAACTAACAGTGAAACAGATTTTGTAGCGCGGGATGAAAGCTTCCTTGCATTTGCTGATGCTGTCGCCAAAACAGCGCTTGCGGCAAAAGCAAAAGATATTCAGACGCTCGCAAGTCTGCCTTTAGCGGGAACGACTGCGACAGTAGATGAAGCGCGTCAGGCATTAATTGCTAAAGTGGGTGAAAATATCAATATCAGAAGACTGGCAACAATCAATGCAAAAACTACCGTGGGTACTTATTTACATGGCAGCCGTATTGGTGTGCTAGTGGAACTTGATGTTGAAAATCCTGAGTTAGCAAAAGATATTGCCATGCATATCGCTGCCAGCAAACCGCTGGTTACGACTCCAGCAGAAGTACAGGCCGATGTGATCGCCAAAGAAAAAGAAATTTATATGGCGCAAGCAGCGGGCAGCGGGAAATCTCAAGATATTATTGAAAAAATGGTGGCGGGCAAACTGAAGAAATACCTGGATGAAATCAGCCTGGTTGGACAGCCATTTATTAAAGATCCTGATGTGCTGGTTTCCAGCTTGCTTAATAAACATCGCGCGAAAGTGATGAGTTTTGCCCGTTTTGAAGTAGGCGAAGGGATTGAAAAGGAATCGGAAGATTTTGTTGAAGCAGTGATGGCGCAGGTCCATGGGAGCTAATACACTGTAAAGTTAATTTTTAATACCTCCTTCCCCTTTCCCCTTCCTCCACAAAAAGCGTGTGGAGGAAGGGGGACGCTCGGATACAGATGTGCTAAATTAGAACGTCCCCCTTCCTCCAAGCGTGCTTTTCGCTTGGAGGAAGGGGAAAGGGGAAGGAGGTTAGACAAGTTGTTATGAAAAACTTATGTTACAGAATGTAGGGTGGGCAAAGGCGCTTTTCAGCCGTGCCCACCACCCATTTATGCAAGCACAGCGTTTGTTTATGGAAGTCAATAATGAGCACACAAACAGGACAACCTATCTATCATCGTATTTTACTTAAGCTCAGCGGAGAAGCTTTGCAAGGCGATCATCCTTTTGGTATCGATCCGGCAAAACTCATCCGTATGAGTGAAGAAATCGCGAATGCCATCAAAACCGGTGTACAAATAGCTCTCGTTATTGGCGGCGGTAATTTGATTCGCGGTGCAGAATTGACCGGATTTGATCGCGTCACAGCGGACCAAATGGGCATGCTGGCTACTGTAATTAACGGTTTAGCTTTACGCGATGCATTTGAAAAAAACTCCATTCCTGTTAAAGTCATGTCTGCTTTGCCCGTGCCTGGTTTAGTCGATTTTTATGATCGGAATAAAGCAAAAAAAGCGCTGGGAAAAGGCCAGGTTGTCATTTTTGTGGGTGGGACCGGCAATCCTTTAGTGACAACGGATTCGGCAGCAGCTTTGCGCGGCATTGAAATAGCAGCTGATATTGTCATGAAAGCTACAAAAGTAGATGGTGTGTTTGCTGCCGATCCTATCAAAAACCCCAAAGCCAAGCGTTATAGTGTATTAACTTATGATGAAATATTGGAACAGCGCCTGGGCGTGATGGATTTGAATGCTATTTTACTCTGCCGCGATAACAGATTACCCTTACGCGTATTTAATATGAATAAACCTGACGCGCTGCAGCAAATTATTTTCGGCGAAGATGTAGGAACATTAGTACATTAGGAAAATCGATATGCAAAACGTATTGAAAGAAGCAGAAATTCGTATGCAAAAAAGCATTGAAGCATTTAAGCATGAAACCTCAAAATTGCGAACAGGGCGGGCCCATCCCAGCTTATTGGAAAGCATTCGCGTAGATTATTACGGCAATGAAACTCCGCTGAGTCAAGTGGCCAATATCACAATAGGTGATGCGCGCACCCTGATTATTACACCTTGGGAAAAACGCATGACTTCTGTGATTGAAAAAGCAATCATGACATCGGGCCTGGGGTTGAATCCCGCTGCGGCTGGAGAATTAATTCGTGTTCCCTTGCCAGCTTTAACTGAAGAGCGCCGCAAAGATTTAATTAAAATTGTGCGTAATGAAGCGGAAAATGCGCGGGTCAGTATCCGTAATGCGCGTCGTGATGCAAATACTGCTTTAAAAGAATCACTTAAAAACAAAGAAATTGCAGAAGATGAAGAACGCCGCATGACAGATTCTGTGCAGAAATTAACTGATAAATTTATTGTGGAAGTAGACCACTTACTGACTGCGAAAGAAACCGATTTAATGGCGATTTAATTTACATGAATGCATCACCTCCTTTACCGCGGCATATAGCGATTATTATGGATGGCAATGGCCGCTGGGCCAAGCAGCGCATGCTGCCGCGCGCAGCGGGACATAAAGCCGGTGTTGATGCAGTTAAGCAAATTGTAAAAGCCTGTGCCGAAAAAAAAATTGAAGTTTTGACATTGTTTGCATTCAGCAGTGAAAATTGGCGCCGGCCGGAGCAAGAAGTCAATTATTTGATGGATTTGTTTATTTCCGCGCTGGAACGTGAAGCAAAAAAATTGCATGAACAAAATATTAAATTGTATTTTATTGGAGATCGTACGCGCTTCGATAAAAAACTGCAGCAATATATGCAAGAAGCAGAGCAATTAACGGTTAGCAATACAGGATTAACTTTAGTGATTGCAGCAAATTATGGTGGACAGTGGGAAATAACTGATGCAGTCCGTAAACTGGCTTCTGATATCGAACAAGGCCGATTGACCAGTCAGCAAATTTCGTCCGAACTGATTGAAAATAAATTAGCGACAGCTTGTTTGCCGTTGCCTGATCTTTTAATCAGGACCGGGGGTGAGCAGCGTATCAGTAATTTTCTTTTGTGGCAGCTCGCTTATAGCGAACTGTATTTTACAAATGTTTACTGGCCGGATTTTAATGTGGAAGAGTTAGAAAAAGCGCTGACGTTTTATGTCAATCGTGAGCGCCGTTTTGGGTATATCAGCGAACAGCTTGTTTAGTAAAATATTACGAACAAAGGTAAATAAAACATGCTTAAACGTATTCTTACAGCGATTGTGTTGATTCCAGTTTTTATTTTGCTGGTTCTGAAACTTTCTCCTAAGGCATTTTGTTTATTCACAGCGATCATTGTATTATGGGCTGCCTGGGAATGGTCATTTCTCATGGGTGTCAAGCAATTAAAATATAGTTTTATCTATCCTGTTATTTTGTTATTTTTGCTGATCGGTTCCATGTGGCTTTATATTCCCGGCATTATTATTGGGTCTTTTGTTTGGTGGCTGCTGGCGTTATTACTCGTTATTTTTTATCCCAAGTTCACTCACACATGGAGCAAAAGCATCACGATACGCGGCTTGATGGGGTGGATGGTGCTGATTCCCTGCTGGCTCGCAATTAATTTTATTCGCAATATTCCAGAAAGCGGCGTTTATATTTTATTATTCCTGTTCGTTTTAATATGGGGCGCAGATTCCGGTGCATATTTTGCCGGAAAATTATGGGGAAAAACTAAAATTGCGCCAGAAGTCAGTCCCGGTAAAACCTGGGAGGGATTAGCAGGAGCATTAGTGGTCACATTGATTATTACAGTCGCTACCTTATATTGGGTACAGGCTTCTCATCGATTATGGTTATTTGCGTGTCTGATTACAATTGTTACAGTTTTATTTTCAGTGGTGGGCGATTTGTTTGAAAGCATGCTGAAACGGAACGAGGGTTTGAAGGATTCAGGCCGGTTGATCCCGGGTCATGGCGGCATTCTTGATCGGATCGATAGTCTGACAGCAGCGGCGCCAGTTTTTCTTTTTAGTACAGATCTTATGCAGAAAATATTCTCTTGAGACTAAGACTAAAAGTCTGGATAATGGCGCTCTGTTTTGCGAACAATAAGAAATGGTTGCTATGAAAAATAGAATTATCCTGGTCATATTATTACTCAGTGTGTTGTTTACGAAAGTCTGCGCAGCAGACACATTCGTCGTTAGAAAAATTTCTATAGAAGGCTTGCAGCGCATTTCTGACGAAACGGTTTACAGTTATTTACCGATTAAAACAGGCGAAGTTTTACGTCCTGAAAAAACCGGCGCCATTATCAGTGCGCTGTATCAAACCGGCTTTTTTGATCATATCTCTCTGGCGCGTGAAGGTAATACACTTATCATTAAAGTCGTTGAGCGCCCGACTATCGGCCAATTAAAAATTTCAGGCAACTCTTCTATTCCTACTGATAAATTGACGGGCGTAATACGCGGAGTGGGTGTTGCAGAAGGGCGCGTTTACAATGAAGTCATTTTAGAAAAAATCAAACAAAGTTTATTAGATCAATATTATTCAGTCGGGCGTTATAATGCGCGCGTCGATGTGAATGTCAGTCAGATGAGCCGCAATCGCGTTCTGGTAAAAATCGAAATTTCAGAAGGATTAATTGCCAAAGTCAGAAAAATCAATATCATTGGTAATCACGTTTTTAGTGAAGGTACTCTGGATAAACAACTGGATTTAACGACCCCCGGAATTGTAGCATTTTTCACCCAGACTGATCGCTATTCTCAGGAAAAACTGGATTCAAGTCTTGAAAAACTGCGTAACTATTACATGGATCGCGGATATTTTAAATTTACTGTTAAATCTGCCCAGGCAGCTATTACACCTGATCGTAAATCCATATTTTTAACGATCGTGGTGGATGAAGGAGAAATTTATAAAGTCAAAGGCATCAATGTTGTGGGAGATACGATTGTTCCACGTGAAGAATTGATACAAAAAGTGAATATCAAACCGGGCTCGACTTTCTCGCGCCAGGCTGTTATGGATGGGCAAAAAGCGATTAGCGATGCACTCGGTAATAAAGGTTATATTTTCACCGTTGTTTCTGTGCAGCCTAAAGTAGATGATGCAGCGAGAGAAGTTTTTCTTACCTTTACAGTCAAACCTGGAAAACGTGCATATGTCCGTCATATTTATTTTACGGATAATTCCAAAACAAATGATGAAGCGTTACGCCGTGAAATACAGCAAATGGAAGGCGCGCCTGTTTCCACAGGCAGGCTGGAAGAATCAAAACATCGTTTAAGTTTGCTGCCGTATATTCGTAATGTCGATATGAGCGTAGAACCAGTTGCAGGTACGGATGATAATGTTGACGTAAATTATAAAGTCAAAGAAGAAAACGCAGCGCAGGCAACATTCAGCATTGGCTATTCACAGCTGGATCATCTCATTTTAGGTGCGGGTTTAAATCAAAAGAATTTTCTGGGAACGGGGGAAACACTGGGGCTGAATGCAACAAGCAGCCGCTATCAGAAATATTTTGGTTTGAACTTTATTGATCCTTATTACACGCCTGATGGGATTAGTCGAAATATCAATATATCTGCATCCAAAACAGATCCGAGAGCAGCCAATCTGACACGCAGTTATAACAGCGACCAATATGCGGCATCCGTGATTTATGGTATCCCGTTGGGGCAAGAGCAAAATATATTTAATACCTTGCAATTAGGGTATGGTTACGAACAAACTTTAATTCGATTGTCTAATTCTGTTTCACAACAAGTCCAGGCTTTTGTGCATGATAATGGACGTCATTACCAGCAAGTTGACTTAATTGCAGGTTTATCGCGTGATAGTCGTGATAAAGCGATTTTCCCGACGATTGGTGCTATGCAAACAATCAGTGCTAACTTATATCTTCCCGTGACGCACAAATCTTTAAAATATTACACGCTGGGTTATAACGGCAAATGGTATCACCCCATTACGGATAAATTTATTGCGACTGCAAGAGGGGATTTGGGTTATGGTACGGCGTTTAGCGGTTCCCAGGATTATCCATTCTTCAAGAATTTTTATGCAGGCGGTATAGGTTCTATTCGAGGATATGAAGGTAATACGCTGGGCCCGAAAGATTCCAATACAGACCCGACAGGCGGTAATGTTCTGATAGACGGCAGTGTGGGTATTATTTTCCCCAACTATATTTCGGATAATTTGCGCACAACACTGTTTGTTGATGGCGGGAATGTTTATAATACATTCAACAATCGGCGTTATAATGGCACAGGCTCAGGCGGTCCGCGATATGGCATGGGTATTGAAGCCGACTGGTTGACACCTTTGGGTTTAATTGACTTAAGTTTTGCGAAAGCATTAAATCCAAAACCAGGTGACGATACGAAGTTTTTCGATTTTTCACTCGGTGCTAATTTTGGATAAACTTCTAGTGAGAGGTATATATCGCTAGCGCGCAGTTGATGTATACTATCGGGTTTGAGGGCAACTGATTTTTATAGGAAATTTAATTTATTGGAGATAATTATGAAGAAAGTTTTGGCATTGGTAAGTTCAGTTTTATTGATTAGCGGTACGCAAGCTTACGCGGCTGAAGCTGCACCTGCGGCTACAACTACTATGGCGGGCAATCCTGTTATTGCTGTCGTGAATGTGCAGCAAATTTTCCAGCAATCGCCTAAAATTGCTGAATTGAATAAAAAACTGCAAGGCCAATTCAAAGGGCGTCAGGAAAAATTGATTGCAGCGCAAAAATCTTTGCAGGATGAAGTGGATAAATTCAAAAAAGATTCCACGACAATGGCTCAAAAAGCTAAAGATGACATGCAAAAGAAAATTGTGGATGATCAAACATCTCTATCAAAAGATGCTAATACATTCCAGCAAGATTTGAGCAAAGAACAAAACAAAATCATGAAAGGTGTATTGACCCAGTTAAATGAAATTATTACAGGCATTGCCAAGAAAAATAATTACATGCTGGTATTAGATTCTCAAGCGGTGGTGTACGCTGCTGATAGCGCAGATATTACCAAGCAAGTAGCGAGTGCGTTTGATAAATAACGTGTAAGCTGCTAACTAGTACACTGTAAAGTTAATTTTTAACAGCTCTGTCATCCCGGAATTTAGTAGCGCTTAATTCGCGCCCTTTGCGAATTTAGCGCTACTTAATGTCCGGGATCCACTTATCATTTGGGTAGATCCCGGACATTAACTCACTCTAAATTCGCAAAAAGCGCGAATTAAGAGTGAGTAAATTCCGGGATGACGCATAACCCAAGAGAGTTAATCACGAAATGAGCAAAACATACACTCTGTCCCACCTTGCTCAAGGCCTGGAAGTTGAAATTAAAGGCGACCCTAACTGCCCAATTTCCGGTGTTTGCACGATCCAGGACGGCAAACCTGGGGCAATTACTTTTTTAATGAACCCCCTATATAAAAAGCATTTACCCACGACTAAAGCTTCCGCCGTTATTCTCTTAAAAGAAGACGCTGACGAATGCCCGATGAATGCCTTAATCTGCCGCGATCCCTATTACATTTACACTCAAATCGCCGCATTTTTTGATAATCGGCCTCACTTCCCAACTGGAATCCACCACACGGCAAGCATTGGCCAAAACTGCCAAATCCATCCCACTGCAAGTATCGGTGCAAATTGTACAATAAATGATAACGTTCTCATTGCAGCTAATGTTATAATCGGCGCCGGATGTGTTATCGGCGATTTTTCGGAAATTGGTGAAGGTTCTCGTCTCGACGCCAATATTACGCTTTATCATCAAATTAAAATAGGTAAACACGTCATCATCGCGAGCGGGACAGTCATTGGCAGTGATGGCTTTGGTATTGCCAAACACAAGGGCATATGGCATAAAGTGCCTCAGCTTGGGCGTGTGATTATTGAAGATCATGTTGAGATAGGTTCAAACTGTTCGATCGATCGCGGCGCTATTGACGATACGATCATAGAAAAAGGAGCCAAGCTCGATAACCTGATTCAGGTTGGACACAATGTTCGCATCGGCGAAAACACTGCGATTGCAGGTTGTGTCGGTATTTCGGGAAGTACGGTGATTGGCAGTAATTGTTTGGTAGGCGGTCAAACAGGATTTGCCGGGCATATCACCATTGCGGATAATGTCGTGATTACAGGCGGTACAGAAGTTTCCAAGTCTATTCACGAGTCTGGTATATATTCATCAGGCTTGGGTGGACTGGTCACTAACCTCGAACGACGAAAAAATACGGCGCGCTTTCATCGCCTGGAAACTTTATTTGCCCGCGTGAAAGAGTTAGAGCAAGCTTTGAAAGAATTAACAGAGAGAAAAAACGCATGAGTATGAAAGGTGTAATGGACATTCACGAAATATTAAAATATTTACCGCATCGATCTCCTTTTCTTTTGATTGACCGTATTCTCGAGATCAAATTAGGCGAATCGATTGTCGCATTAAAAAATGTGACAATAAACGAACCGTTTTTTGTAGGACATTTCCCAGGAATCCCTGTCATGCCGGGTGTACTTATTCTTGAAGCTTTAGCGCAGGCAGCCGGTGTCCTTGCTTATAAGTCTACTAATACTTTGCCAAAAGACGGGACGTTATATTTATTTGCCGGAATTGATAATGCAAGATTTCGTCGTGTGGTAGAGCCTGGCGATCAGCTTCGCTTAGAAGCAAAACTGCTTCGTGCGAAAAAAGGCATCTGGAAGCTGGAAGGTGCAGCTTACGTTGGCGATGAGCTGGCTTGCGCGGCTGAATTGATTAGCGCACAACGAGGTTAATGCTGTGATACATCAAACTGCTATTATCGATCCAACAGCGAAAATTGCTGATAATGTAGAAATTGGGCCTTGGACGTTTATTGGGCCCGATGTTGAAATTGGCGAAGGTACATGGATTGGTTCTCATGTTGTGATCAGAACTTCAACGCGCATAGGCAAAAACAACAAGATTTATCAATTTGCGTCAGTGGGTGAAGATCCGCAAGATAAAAAATTCCAGGGTGAAAAAACTTATCTGGAAATTGGCGATTGCAATGTGATTCGCGAATTTTGTACATTCAATCGCGGCACGGCGCAAGACAAAGGCGTAACGCGCATTGGAAATGAAAATTTATTTATGGCGTATGTGCATATCGCGCATGATTGTCTTGTGGGAAACAACACGATTTTTGCGAACAATGCATCATTGGCGGGCCATGTGATTGTAGAAGATTTTGTGGTCATGAGCGGTTTTTCCGGCGCTTCGCAATCGTGTCGAGTCGGCGCGCACAGTTTTGCTTCTATGGGTTCAATGATTGATAAAGACGTTCCGCCTTTTGTGAAAGTGTCGGGTTATTATGCGAAACCTTTTGGGTTGAATATCGTAGGCATGCGGCGGCGTGGGTTTTCTGCAGAAACGATGTTAGCTTTGCGCCGCGCATATAAAGTGATTTATCGGCAGGGTTTAACGATTAAACAAGCATTAGAGCAATTAAATGAAATGCTGCTGACGTGCCAGGAAGTGCAATTGTTTATTGATTTTATTAATGCGTCGGAGCGAGGGTTGGTTCGATAGTTTATACCTCCTCCTCTTTTACCGAACTCCAAGCGTGCTTTTTATTTAGAGGAATGGGAACGCTTTGATACAGATGGACTTGATTGATGTATTTGATTAGAGCGTCCCCCTTCCTCCAAGCGTGCTTTTCGCTTGGAGGAAGGGGAAAGGGGAAGGAGGTAGAAAAAACATCATGCATCCCAAAACCATTGGCATTCTCGCAGGCGAACCTTCCGGTGATATCCTCGGTGCCAATTTAATCAAAGCACTTCACACCCAGCAACCTCAATTTGCCTTCACCGGCATCGGTGGCCCGCAAATGATTTCTGCCGGCTGCCAAAGCTTACACGACATGGAACGCTTGTCCGTCATGGGATTAGTCGAACCTCTTTTCCGTCTCCCTGAACTATTCCGCATTCGCCAGCACGTATATCATTATTTTTTACAAAATCGCCCTGATGTATTTATTGGAATTGACTCTCCCGATTTTAATTTAGGACTCGAATTAAAATTACGCCAGCAAAATATTCCAGTCATACATTACGTCAGTCCTTCTGTTTGGGCATGGCGTCAAAAACGTATTTTCAAAATTGCCAAAGCGACTGATCTCGTTTTAACACTTTTCCCATTTGAAGCGGATTTTTATAAAAAACACAACGTACCCGTGCAATTTGTCGGCCATCCTTTAGCTGATTTAATTCCCTTACAAAATGATAAACTGGCCGCGCGAAAAAAACTGAATCTTGATCCAGATGCGATTTATATTGCACTCTTGCCTGGCAGCCGTTTTAATGAAATAAAATTTTTAGCAGAACGATTTTTTAGAACTGCATATCAATGTTATAAAAAACGCCCGCACATAAAATTTATTACAAACGCAGCGAACAAAAAACGTTACGAAGAATTACACATTATTTATCAATCGCATTTTCAGGATTTGCCATTAACATTTTTTCAAGATGAATCACACGCTGTCATGGAAGCTGCCGACGTCGTGCTCGTGACTTCAGGGACCGCGACACTGGAAACCATGTTATACAAACGCCCGATGGTGATTGCATACCGCATGGCGAATTTGACTTACCAGCTCGCGAAACATTTAGTGAAGTTAAAATTTATTGGTATTCCCAATTTATTGGCCAATGAAAAACTCGTGCCTGAATTTATCCAAGAGACAGCGACACCTGAAAACATGAGCGAAGCTTTATTGGATTATCTTGATCATCCCGAAAAAGTTATCGTATTGGAAAAGAAATTTTTAGAACTTCATCAAGTCTTGCGATGTCATGCAAGCCAACAAGCTGCGAAAGCGGTTTTGAGTTTGATCAACAGTTTTTAACTATTATTAATAAAAGGACAAAAAATGGATTTTTTAATTGCGGGGGTGGATGAAGCGGGCAGAGGGCCTTTGGCGGGGCCGGTGATTGCAGCGGCGGTGATATTGTCACCCAATTGGATCATTTCAGGGTTGATGGATTCCAAGCAGTTGACAGAAAAAAAGAGAGAAGAATTATTTGCTGAGATTGATGCACATGCACTGGCAGTTGGGGTTGGGCGGGCAGAAGTGGAAGAGATCGATCGGATTAATATTTTAGAAGCATCTTTGTTAGCGATGAGACGGGCAGTCCTGAATTTGGCGATTGCCCCCCAACTTGCACTGATTGATGGAAATCGTTGCCCAGAATTGTTATGCAAAAGCAAAGCTATTGTTCGCGGGGATGAAACGGAACCTGTGATTAGTGCAGCATCGATTGTGGCGAAAGTAGTGCGAGATCGGGAAATGCGGGAATGGGATTTGCGATTTCCTCAGTATGGTTTTGCGCAGCACAAAGGATATCCGACAAAAATGCATGTGGCGGCTTTGCAAAAACATGGGCCGTGTGAAATTCATCGGAAATCGTTTGCGCCGGTGGCGGAGTTTAATGAGTAGTAGATGTAGGGTGAAGCAAAGACGATTTTCAGCCGGCCCACCACCCATTTATGTATGTTTAACGTATGTCATTCCAGTGAACTATCTTTGAACTATCATCTGTGGAGGTATGTATAGATAGAGGACTCGTACGATGCATGTGCTCGCATAATTTAATAGCCTGTTGTAATGATTTCAGGCTATCTTCACATTGTGTAATATTTGCGTCCATAGATCGAAAAAAATTAATTACTCTGTCTTCCACTATAGCATTTTTTGCTTTAACGATAGCTGTCGTAAGTTTATGTATGTCACTCTTATTGTTATCACCATTCAAAAGGCTAAAATTAATGTGTTCATCAGTTCCGATCGCTTCGATTAAGTTTGATATATCCTTGGAAAGCTCGAATACGTCTTTCTTAAAAGTTTTATTAGTTCCGTCGGAAGCCTTATAATATTTTTCAAATGCAGTTTGGTATGTTGTTTGAAGATTTGAAACAGCAGTTAGGATATCATCTAAATGTTTCTTTACTAAATCTTTGGAATATTCTGTTAAACTCATCTGACACAGTTTGTAGTCTGCGAGAGCCTTTGTTACTAAAGGCGAGTTTGATGCAAAAACATTAGGGCATAGGCTTAATAACTTGCGCTTGTTTTCGATATACTGAATAACTTCTGTAATAAATTTGGGATTTTTTAAATTCGTCTGAATATGTTGATCGATAGCGGTTTTAACTCCCATACAATGCTCTTGTTTATTTTTAGGAACGTCATTAAGAAGATAGGTCATTGTTGTATCCGAGAACTTCCGAACAATAAAATGCGTAAAGCCATCTATCAAGGCATCTTTATATTTCATTTGACCTTGTGATACATTTTTCTGCTCTTGTTCGAGAGTGAGCCCAAATTTTGAAATGATCGTTTCATGAAGGTTTCCCTGATCATCTAAGAGTTCATCATATGCAGATTCTATTAACTGAGCTATAAAATCTTGCACTTTCTTTTGATCTGCGGGGCGGAATAAAAGTTCGCCTGTGGCAGCGTCTTGCCGAAGTGCTGGAATGCTCAAAATCAGGGTTAAGTATTGGTCTGTGTGTGCTTGTAAATGAGGTATTTCAATCGGCGATTTAATCTGATCGATGAAATCACTATATCGATCAAGAGTTGTCTTGCTAACTTTACTCTCGCTCCTCTCCCTGCCTTCTGCGAGCGCAAAGTGCTCTCGAACTGATTGGACAAAAGCATCTGAATCTTTTGATTCCAGGAATTCAATAAATCTTGGTCCCATTGTTTTCTCCTCGTTTTGTTTTTTTAACTATTTGAATTATTATAAATAATTAGATCATAATATTAAGTTTAGTACTTGTATTATACACCAAAATTGGTCAATTTCAAAACAATATGAAAAAAAATTGATTTTTATTGGAGATTGGGTTTAAGCAGTAGAGAGCTCTTTGGGGGGTGGGTTGTGATGTTGTGCGGGTAACAGATCAGAGGCATGACAGTAGAAAACGTCAGTATGGTACGTAATAGCTCAGCCCCATTGGTTGTCATCCCGGAATTTACTCACTCTTAATTCGCGCTTTTCGCGAATTTAGAGTGAGTTAATGTCCGGGATCCACCAAATGATAAGTACTCGGTGACAGTTATTTTTCACACTCGTTTCAAATTCTTTTCCATTTTCTTAATCAATCTTTGCTTTTTTAACGGCGACAAATAATCAATATAAAGTTTACCATTCAAGTGATCAATTTCATGCTGTAAACAATGGGCCAGTAAACCCTCGCCCTCAATTTCAAAAAATTTCCCGGTTTCATCCTGCGCGCGAACTGTAACTTTCGTCGCCCGCGGAACTTTATCATACGTATACGGCACAGATAAACATCCTGCTTCCATGAGTTCTTCGCCCTGTTTCTCAATAATTTCTGGATTAATGATCACAAAAGGTTGATTACGTTCATCTGACACATCAATCACAGCCAGACGTTTTGAAATAGCGACTTGAGGTGCAGCAAGACCTACACCATTTTCTTTATACATGGTCTCATACATATCTTGAATAAAATTTTTAAGTGTTTCATCAAACACAGTGACAGGTTCTGCAATTTTAGCTAAAACCGGATGCGGGTGAAACACGACTTTTAAAAGTGCCATTTTGCTTTTTTCTCATAAATTGAAACTCGTCATTGCGAGCCGTGCTTTTCGGCGAAGCAATCCAGG
>DATIJV010000095.1:0-2059 GCA_035478255.1 Gammaproteobacteria bacterium | reverse complement strand
AGCTATATCGTAGTTCTTTATTTTGACCTCCTTCCCCTATCCCCTTCCTCCAAACGAAAAGCGCGTTAGAGGAATGGGGACGCTCTAATTAAGCGCATCTGTATCGGAGCGTCCCCCTTCCTCTAAACGCGCTTTTCGTTTGGAGGAAGGGGATAGGGGAAGGAGGTCAAAATAAAGAACCGCGCAACAGCCACCCTACACAAAATACGCTGTTTTCACCATGATTTTTGAAACAAATCGCATGATTTTTTTTATTCCCTGAGGCAAAATTGCAGCTCCTGAGTCGATAGCATCATCGCGATGGTGTGCCTCATCCTGTTTCATTTGAAATAAAATTTTATGGCTTCGTTGATCATTTTCAGGCAGCGCTTGCAAATGATTTTCCAAATGTTTCACGACCTGGTTCTCTGTTTCTGCCAAAAAACCCAAGCTCCATTGATCTCCTATCAAACCTGCGGTGAGACCGATAGCAAATGACCCCGCATACCAAACTGGATTAAGATAACTCGCATGGCTCCCCAGTTCAGTCAATCGCGTATGGCACCATGCCAAATGATCACCTTCTTCAATAGCAGCTTTCTGCATTTTTTCCTTCACATCATGACGCTGCGAGACAAGCCCCTGTCCATGATAGAGCGCTTGCGCGCACACTTCGCCCGCGTGATTAATTCTCATCAACGCCGCCGCGTGTTTACGCTCTTCAGATGTCAAATTATTTTCAGGCACGTCATTGCCAGGATAAACGCGCTCGGTAGTTTTAGGCTTCGCAAAAATAGCGCGCACGGCTTGGTCTGCACTCAAGCATATTTTATCAAGCAGTGTATAATCGCGTTGTTTAGCCATAAAAATCAGATTTTTTTCTATTTAAAAAGTGAATCTCATTATCTGTAACCAATTCCATTTTTCCATCAATTATTTTGAGTTCTCCCGCACGATTCTTCACTGCAATTTCAATCGTTGGTGTTTTAAGATAGAAATCTTTAAAAGAATAATTTTTATCATGTGCAAGCAATTCTATCGCAGAAAATGCGGCATGATTTATTTCGATCACGCTATCGCGCGGGATTTTAACTACAATCTCAGCATTATGTTCTGTCTCTTGCATCAAAGGCATGTGGGTATAATTCACGACAATACTTCCATCCGCACATTGGCTCGGACCATTATAATCAATCTGAAGCCAAGTATCACTGTTAAGATAATACCGTTCACGGTATGGAATTACTCCATATAAATTACAAGGCCTTCTTGCAATTACAAAAGGAATACCATCCATCGCGTTCCATTGTTTTAAAACTTTATCTCGCGAAGCTACATACGATTGAATTGCTTGTGCTACAGGTTTGGAAATTTCATTATAATGATATTCTTTTTTGGCAAGCGTCACTCTTTGCGTGATTTCAGCAAGGCCCATCGGGAAATGATCAAATAATTGATTTCTAATAAATTGACTTTTTTGCACTAATTTTTCTTTCCATTGATTATCCAGCTGATCAAGCGCGATGGCCCCGACATTGCCTGTAAAATAATATCGATGTTGTATGAGACAATTGATAATTCTGTCTGGAGTACATTGCTTCTTATAGTTTTCAATCATGGCTTTCACGCGAAAATCCAAATTATTGATTGCCATTTTCCAACCATAATAATCTGCTGTGCCTTCTATGTTTTCTTTTTTCATTTCATAATCGTAAGAATCTGGATCATTCAATGTTTTTCTGTAAGAGCTAATAGCCAAATAATTTTTTAAATGCTCTGCATTTCGCGTTTCAAGATAACGCATCAACGCAGAATCTTCGAGCACGGTTAATTTGACATTTTCAATTTTGTTAAAACCATCTGTTTTTTTCCATCCCCATATAGCAGCAGGGAAATTATTCATTTGAAACATATGGAACCTTTCATGAAACAGCACATGCACTACTTCATCAACCGAAACGTTTACTTTAAATAACGTATCGAGATTAAAAATAAATGCTGACTGGCCGTCAATCATATTGCCGAAAGAAAATGGAATACGGTCTATTTGATATTCATCCTGCGCTAAATAATAAGAGAG
>DATIJV010000094.1:0-7027 GCA_035478255.1 Gammaproteobacteria bacterium | reverse complement strand
TGCCGAGGATGCTGCGCAGAGGAAAATGGGTAGAGTTGACGCTGGATGAAATAACGGCATTGGGGTAGTTGTTTATTCATAATAGCTCAGCCCCATTGGTTGTCATCCCGGAATTTACTCACTCTTAATTCGCGCTTTTCGAGAATTTAGAGTGAGTTAATGTCCGGGATCCACCCAAATGATAAGGGTAGATCCCGGACATTAAGTAGCGCTAAATTCGCAAAAGGCGCTCATTAAGCGCTACTAAATTCCGGGATGACAACCCATGAGGCTGAGCTATTACCGGCTCTTCTCACATTAAAATGAGGCCACACCTTTTAGTCTTTCTCACTACGTTCCTAACTGCTGAATTTAGGATTACAAGTTTGAGACTCTTCTTCACGCTTTCTTTTTAAAGATCCTTTTTCTTCATCCAGCAATAACTGCGCCGGAACCATTCTCTGTTGAAAAAAGGGAAATCTCCTATTCATCTTCTGAGAAAGATCAAAAAGCTGCGCCGAATCCAGAGGCATCAGAAATGATCCAATCGCATCGAAAACATCATCTGGCATAGTTTTTTTACATTGCAACAAATACGTTTGTGTATCAGCACCCACCCACGCTTGCGCCTGTTCAAAACTCAATTTGTGTTCCGCCATTAATTCATCATATTTTTCAACTTTTAAAAGCAGAGCTTCTTCATTACTCTCCGCAATATTCGCCAGGTAATTTAATAAAAGTTTGCGCGCTTCCTTCAAAGTTCCATCAGGCTCAGCCTTAACATCCGATATCAGTGCTTTTAATATGATATTCTCATCAATGTTATGCGCCTGTTCTGCCTCGTACTCAACTATTGTTTCCAGCACTGAAATGACGTACAAAGGATAATTTTTTCTCACTTCATCAAGCCAAGAAGAATACTCGCCTGCCCCAAAGACCCTGGCTATCAACAGGGTTTTTTCACACAGCATATCAACAAGGCAATCTTCTGTTTCGTGTTCTTTCACCCATTCTAAAAGTGCTCGTGAATTTTTCCTTTGATCGCCTAGAACAAAACCGTACTGCATTCCTTGCAATAAGTTCATACGAAAATCTTCATCTGACGTTTGCTGAAGCATTACAATACATGCTGCATAGTGACCGCCATTAGCAAGACTGTGACCCACTTTATGGTACAGACTGCTTATGTTAATGTTCTCTTGCTCTTCCATCTCTGCTAAAAAATTTTGAATTTTCCCTATGTAACCAAGATTTCCATATATACCTATTATTTCTTCGAGCAAGACTAGTTGACGGGCAGCATCAAGCTGATTATGCAAATAATAAGATATTAGCTCTTCATTTCCAGCAAAAGCTGCTCCAGATACTGCCTGAGGAAGAGTTTCCATATCTTTTTTTTCTTTTAAATAGGCATGCCCTGATTTATTATGTCCGCCTTTAAAAAATCCTCTAATCAAAAAAGGATATAAAGAAAAAGGTTTAACGGCATAGGTTTTTTCCGAGACTGCTAAAAGAGCACGAATTTTTTCATTCTGATTAGCTCTGCCAAGACCTTCCATGACGCCCTTCAATGCTGCTTCCTGATACTCTTTGTCTACTTCACTTAAAAATGCATCAACTTCTTCTGGCCTGAAACGAGCGATAAACTCACCTTTAATTTTCAGTGCAAAAGGAACCTCATGAGGGCATGTATCTTTCAAGCGAACAAAAATTTTATTTGCTTCTTCAAGCAATCCGCTTTGAATAAAACCTGCAAACGTACGCAAGAGAGCATTTCGATAATGATCAGGCGTTTTTATTCTGGCACTTTCCAGATAAGCATAGGCTTGTGTTACATATTTGCCCCGAGCAAAGCCACCCGCGGCCCTTGCATAGGAAGCCCCAAATGTTAATAAAAATTCGACAGAACCCATGTCATTTTGAGCGGCCAGATAACCAATAGGCCCGCAATCATAGAGAGGATTAGAAACATCGATTGAAACAGATTCGAGAAGGGGGAGCAATTTATTCGGATTTTTCTCTCTTGCGGCATTACAAATTAACGCCAAAAAATCAGGCGATTGCCAAAGGTTTTGATAAGACTGCATGGTTTTTCCTCGCTTTTATTTTTTTATTTTAACCATAACTCAGGTTATTTTAACTCAAGGCCTCGTTTGGCCAAAGCTTTCATCAAATCATCCCAGGATTTATCTTCTACCAGCCAATATGTTCCTTTACGAGCAGATTTTAACGTCATCTCTTTCGGCATACAAACAGAAATTGCTTTGGCGCAATCAAGATATTCGACTTTTCCGGGCTTAATCACTGCACAATTCAAATTAAAATTTTTTCGATTCACTAATATTGCCGATGCGTGGCCCGCACGCAAATAAGAAGACCAACCCGCACTTGCTGAAGGATGCAGCACAGGGTGATCCAGCCAGATACTTTTCTCTGTTAAATTTTTAAAAAAATAAATTTGACTTGCATGCGTTTGGTCCGGGCCTGGCAAAACAATTTCTTTATTTTCACTTTGCATGTCTAAAGGAACACAAAGGTCCTCCTCTGCCATCACATTCAACGATATCGCCAATGCACTCATTAAAATAATTTTACGTATCATACAGAAACCTCGGCTTTAATATGCGGATGCGCCTGATAATTAAAAATTTCAAAATCTTCAAATTGATACTCAAAAATCGAAGCGGGTTTTCGTTTCAAAATCAGTTGCGGAAGCGGATAAGGCTTGCGCGTCAATTGCAAATCTGCCTGTTCCAGATGATTTGAATAAAGATGACAGTCACCGCCGGTCCAGATAAATTCTCCGGCATTAAGATCACATTGCGCCGCGACCAGATGCGTCAATAATGCATACGATGCAATATTAAAAGGCACACCTAAAAACGAGTCGGCCGAACGCTGATACAATTGACAGGACAATGTATTGTTCGCCACATAAAATTGAAACAGTAAATGGCAAGGCGGCGGTGCGACTTTTATTTTATGCAAATCACCGACATTCCAGGCATTAACAATCAAACGGCGCGAATCAGGATTTTTTTTGATTTGTGAAATCACATCACTGATTTGATCGATCACACGGCCATCCGTTGTTTCCCACGCGCGCCATTGTTTGCCGTAAACAGGCCCCAAATCACCATTTTGATCGGCCCATTCATCCCAAATAGTGACACGATTTTCGTTGAGATATCGAATATTCGTATCGCCTTTCAAAATCCATAATAATTCATACAGAATACTCCGCAGCGATAATTTTTTTGTGGTCACCAAAGGAAACCCTTCGCTTAAATTAAAACGCATTTGATGCGCAAAAACACTCAATGTACCCGTGCCTGTCCGATCCATTTTTTGGGTTCCGTGATGACGAATACGACGCAAGAAATCTAAGTATTGCTGCATACTGTTTTTCTCCTATAGGCCCATAGCAGCATGATAATGCCCGCTATAATCATGGGAATCGACAATAATTGTCCTTTCGACATCCAGCCAAATGCCACAAAACCGATTTGAATATCGGGTTCGCGGAAAAATTCTACGATAAAACGAAACACGCCATACAATAATAAAAATAATCCAGAAACAGCCCAGTGCGGACGTTCTCTCTTTGAAAAAAACCACAAGACTAAAAACAGAATAACGCCTTCGAGAAAAAATTCATACAATTGTGAAGGATGGCGCGGCATATCGCCTCCTGTTGGGAAAACCATTCCCCAGGGCACATCCGTAACCCGTCCCCATAATTCACCATTGATAAAATTACCGATCCGTCCAGCACCCAGACCGATCGGTACGACTGGCGCGATCAGGTCGGTGATATCGACAAAGGATTTTCCGATTTTACGCGCATATAATCCAACAGCTAGAATGACACCGATTAAACCGCCATGAAATGACATACCGCCTTGCCAAATTGCAAAAATATGCCAAGGATGTTCTAGTGTATCTGCAAACTGATAAAACAAAACGTAACCCAGACGTCCGCCCAAAATAACGCCCAATGCAACATAAAATAAAATGTCTGAGAGTTGCTCGAGAGTAAAACCGCGCGGCGAGCGGCGAATACGCATTGCGAGCAAACCCCATCCCCCGATAAAACCCATTAAATACATTAATCCATACCAATGTACAGGAAGCGGTCCCAAATGAAATGCGACTGGATCAATAGCTGGATAAATTAACATGAGAGGTATACACCTTTATTTGAAAAACAACATATCACAGGCGATCAATAATAAAAACAGCCCGAAAAATCGTTTTAATATTTCTTTCGGTAAGTTATGCGCCAGGATGGCTCCGACAGGTGCTAATAAAGTGCTGGCGACTGCGACCCCCAAAAAAGCCGGCCAGTAGATATAGCCGGTACTCCATGAAGCTTTTTGGGCTGAGAAAAATCCTGTGATCATGAAACAGAGGGTGGCAACGATACCGATAGACAGTCCGCAAGCAATGGATGTTCCCGTTGCTTTGCGCATATCTAGTTGGCAGCGTAATAAAAACGGCACGATGAGAGTACCGCCACCTACTCCTAAAATACTGGAGAGAATACCAATCAATAAGGATGAGATGCGGACAAGTCTTAAGGAAAGGCTTGTCTCGCTTGTGTTGTAGGTATGATTGAACAGCATGCGTAAACCGACGAGGATTAAAAACAGCCCGAAAATAATTTGCAGCCAGGACGATGGGAGATAATGAACAATCAGTACGCCAATCATTGCGCCCAGCATGAGTCCGGGAAGCATGAGACGAAACATGTCCCAACGTACAGCCTGGCGTTTGTGATGCGCATAGAGTGCAGAAAGAGAGGTTGAAATCATGATGGCGAGTGAGGTGCCAACAGCCATTTGCATACTGAATTCGCGGGGAATCGAAGTATAGTGTAAAAATACAGCTGAAAGTGCGGGAATAACGATGACACCGCCGCCGAGACCGAATAATCCAGACATGATGCCGGCGAAGGCGCCGATGATTAAATAAATTATTAGCATGTAAGCTTTCCATATGCTTGAAAAATATTAGTTTTTGATTATACTGAATAATACGTGTTCACATGCAAAAAAATACAGTATAATCCTAGTACACTGACGCACTGAGTTTGGCATATTCTGCGCTCAGATTGCGAGAGATTGAAGCGTTTTGATTGAAGAAAACCGCAGGCGTACTTTATTGTACGTCGAGGTTTTCTGATTGAAAAACGCTTCAAGCTTGATGCAAGATGAGATGCAGAATAAGTCAAACTCAGTGCGTCAGTGTACTCTGCAACTATAACGACAGGAATTCTATGAAACAATACCTCGCTTCGAGCCTATTGGCACTCTCAGTTACCTCAGTTACCTATCTATCATCGGCCCAAGCAGCCAGTGATTATCAGTTTTCTTTGGCTCAAATTCCCGATACACAAAGTTATTTTTTTCATCCAGGCTGGGCTGATCCTGGGCAGATTGTTGATATGTATCAGTGGATTATTGAGGATCAAAAAAGTGGAAAAAATACCTATAAATATATCTTCCATGTTGGAGATATTATTGAGAAAGACGGTCTATATGCAGGCGGAGCACTGGATCCTGAATCCGAGTGGGAATGGAACCAGGCAAATGCAATTTTCAACACCATTGATAGTAATATGAATGCAGCAAAGGTTACAATTCCTTACGGATTTGTGACAGGAAACCATGACACACAAAATGCAAAGCCCGGAGGAGATCCTTTTGGAAATGGGGATTTTTTGCCTAGCACGACTCAGCAAGCCATTGCTTTTTTTAAATCAAGATATGACAGTACACCAAACAACCCGCATCAATCCATCGACATCCCGGATATCTACCCTGGAATAAATCCTCAAAAATTTCCAGATAAAAGTTATTTAATTTCATATTATACTTTTCAGGTAGGAGACATACATTTTATAGCGCTTAACCTCCCTTACGTCTTATCGTTCTCGCATCAAGCTCCCTTGGCAGCCGATGCAGTGAATAAGTTCATAGACAGCCACCAAAATGACTCTTTAGTCATTATCAATAGTCATGATTGCGGTCAAGGGCAGGCATTTGCAGGGCATCAAAATGTATTTATGGTGATCTGCGGTCATGCCCCATCAGGCATTTCAAATACTGGCACAAATGCTCCCATTCCAGCACTGATCGTAAAGCCTTCCCCCGACCGTCCAGTCTATGTTTATCGTTTCGACTATCAGGCCATCTACACAGGCAAACCTCCTTCCATGAGCGATAATCTACCCCAGCATCCCATCATACGGACTTATGACTTTACTCTGAATACCAGCAATAAGACCCTATCCTGGAATGCGACGGATATACAACCCTGGGTAGCAGAGAACAGAACATTCCGAACGACTTTTCCAAGCGGCCCTGCGATTTTTGCCTACACAAAAGGCCTATACGGCTGGGCTCCAGCTGCAGTATTTGATTCCAGCAGAAAGTCTATTGGAACAGGGACGATTAATTATAGTAGTTATTTAGGCCCTTCAAGCAGCTGCGCGATACCCTTTAAAAGTAATCTATCGGGCTGCAACGCAAAAGCAGGATCGACTGTCACAATTTGCTGGGACAGCCCCCCGGGCAGCAATCCTCAATCTTATGTGATTCAAGATTATAATCATAAAGTATTACAAACCACGGCAGCTAAAAATTTTGTCGATCAGGGTGTTGGGTCTAGTGCTCATTATGATTATTATGTGCATGCCAATTGCGATGATGGTTCAAAATCTCCAGATTTGCTGATTGATGTGCCGGGAGACGCTGTTCAAAAGTAAGGTATGAATTTCCTATTTTTTACCTCCTTCCCCTTTCCCCCATAGGCATCAAGCTAAGGAATTTAGCCACCTTTCCAGCCCACGATTGGCGCGGGCTGTAAGGTAATAAGCAGTAAAAAAGACCAAAAAATTTTTCGTTACTTTTTTAGTAATAGCTCAACCCCCCCATTTTGTTGTCATCGCGGAATTTAGCGCTGCTTGGCGAGCGCCTTTTGCTCGCTTAGCAGCGCTTAATGTCCGCGATCAACCCTTGATTCTCATCCGGGTAGATCGCGGACA
>DATIJV010000093.1:0-16520 GCA_035478255.1 Gammaproteobacteria bacterium | reverse complement strand
GTGAGTTAATGTCCGGGATCCACCCAAATGATAAGGGTAGATCCCGGACATTAAGTAGCGCTAAATTCGCAAAAGGCGCTCATTAAGCGCTACTAAATTCCGGGATGACAACCCATGGGGGGCAAATTTTAATGTAAAGTGCGACAGTCAAAAATGCTGTATATTCTATATCATATATTAAACCGAACTCCACAAAAAGCAGGAAGGGGGCTCTTCGATACAGATGCGCTTAATTAACGTCAGTATTGTCTAAGCAAACGAAGTGTTTTTGCTTAGACAATACTGACGTTATTTAGGCTGTATGTTACACAGTAAATCGCTGAGCCTGAACGCTTCTATCCAATTGTTTATGAGCATTCGGATTAATTATATCAAAGGCTACTTCGTAATAACCATCTGAATTAGGTTGACTAGATATTTTACCGTAAGCACGTAAATCACCAAATTTTCCTAATGGTCTTAATTTAATAAAGTGGTCATTATTGTTTTCTGGATCTAAATTCATCTTTCTTATTTCATTCGTTGTAGCGAGCCTAACGTGCGGGGTTCTGCTTATTGTATAAGATTTAGCAATCATGCTCGCTAGCTTTTTTATTTCTTCTTTGGTTAATTTTGCTGCTTCACAGGCTTGAATATTTAAGACAGGTTTAATTTTTTTATTCCAAACTGGAAAATCCCATAATATTTCTTCTTCCTCTTCATTTTCTGCATTTTCTTGGGCGTCATCAGGCAAATCAACTGAGTTTTTTAATGTATTTCTTCGCATTTCTTGCAAAAATCTTTCTCTTTTTGCTTCTTTTGATTTTTGCTGTTCTTCCTCTGGAATACGATCAGTCGAATTTTTTTGTTCAACCATTGGCGGTGTCATGGACTGGGCTATAGCAGAAATGGGAGAGATAGGCGGGATGAATTCTTCTGCAGCAATAACAATTTTTTCTTGTTTTGTTGGTTTTTTCTCTCTATGTATATTTTTGAAAATTACGGAAAACGATTTTTTTCCTTTTTCTACAAAAGTATTTTGTTTTTTAGATGCAAGAGCCATTTTCTCTAATTTAGCAACAGCTTCTTCTATCATGACTTTACTTTCCGATCCTTTAAGAAATTCCTCTTTTTTTTGAGAAACTATTTTTTCTTTTTCTAAAATATCTTGCTTTTGATTTAATAAAATTGAATTGAGCGTTTCTAATTTAGAGATAAGATCAGGTGAAGACACTTGGGGAAAAAGGTCCAGTAAATTTTCAAATTCAAGTATGGCTTTTTTAGCCTTTTCAACTCTACATTCTAATTCTTTTATTTGATCAAAGCCCGCTTCAAGCAGAGTTGAATCGATAATTTTATATTCACAGTCAAATGAAAAGTCCTGAGGGATCTCAGGATAATTTAATAAACTATTCAGTGTCAATTGCAAATGTTCAGCAACTCTTTCTGCTTGATGAACACATAATTCAAATTGTTTAGCGTGCAGATAACACAGACTAAAATCACCATGCATCTCTTGTAATTCATAATTCTTTTGAAACATATATTTTTCTTCATTATTAACACTACTATGGAGATCATGGAAACTTTGCAAATATTCCCCCATGATTTGTTGAAAAATATTTAAGGGAATTGGTTCTCCACTACTATAACAACTTTTGTATAAAAGACTCATATAATAAACCGTTTTTTGCCAAAAATCTTTTTCATTTTCTTCACTTTCTAAACTCAAAAATGTTTTTGAACGTGACAAGCTTTCAGAAATAAAAAATAGCTTTCTCCATACATCTTGTTGCTGATGAGTCGAGTCTGAAAATAAAGAATTATTTTGTATTACCGTCAGGATTCCTATTATTATAGTTTTTACATTAATATTGACATTCTTCCGTAGTTCTGAATTTGCTTTCGCAATTTTTTCTTGAGATTCATTAAGTCCATTATTGCAGTTACAAGCGATATAAAAAATAAATTCGATCTCGGTTAATAGGGTTTGGCTAATATTAAGAAACCGTATTATTTCGGGCTTACTGATAAGGGGATCCATATTTTTTATATGGGGGGATAAAATTTTTTCTTGTAATTTTTCATAATCTAAAAATAATTTTTCGCTTTCTTTTCTTAAATTATCTAAAAAATGTGATAAAGAAACTCCATTTTTTAATTGAGTTATTAGCTCTTCTTTACGAATGGGGTCATAATAATATTCATTCTGATGAAACTTTCCTTCTTCTAATGCACAAAGATCATTGATTTTTATCTTATATATTTTATCTATGAAAAAAGGCGACTCAGATTTTTTTAATAACCCATAGCTTTTAGGTCTATTATTAAAAAAAGAATCTTTTGATCTTCCTGCAGGACTTCTCATCATATTATCTACCTCGCCCAGGTTGTTTTGGATGAATTATATATAATAATAGCAAGCTTGTATACAAAATAACCAACCTTGATCTAATAGCTCGGCCCCATTAGTTGTCATCCCGGAATTTACTCACTCTTAATTCGCGTTTTTCGCGAATTTAGAGTGAGTTAATGTCCGGGATCCACCCAAATGATAAGGGTAGATCCCGGACATTAAGTAGCGCTAAATTCGCAAAAGGCGCTCATTAAGCGCTACTAAATTCCGGGATGACAACTAATGGGGCTGAGCTATTACATCTTGATGAAATATCCGGGTTAAGAATCAAGATTTTTCTGCAGGTGCAATGATGAAATATCCATAAAAAATCTATTATTTATTATAAATATGTCTTGAGTTGTTCAAGAGAAAAATTACCACCACTCAAAATTACTGCAATTTTTTTATTTTTTATATGAGGAATTTTTCCAGAAATAACAGCAGATAGAGCGCAAGAAGATGCTGGCTCTACAAATAATTTTTCTTTTTCTAAAATGTCTTTTAATTCACGAATTGCCTCTTCATCTGTCACAGTCACTATTTTTGTGACGTTCTTTTTAACAATTTCAAATGTCTTTTCGGCTACCTTGGTTGCGCCAAGACTAATCGCAATGGAGGTAATTTTGGGAAGTGCAATAATTCTACCGGCTTCCAAGCTTTTATACATAGCATCTGCGCCTATTGTTTCGACTCCATAGACAAGGATATTCGGATTAAAAGATTTTGCATATTGAGAAATGCCAGAAATAAGTCCGCCTCCACCAACAGGAACGATAATAATGTCTATGTCTGGAATTTCTTGCAATAATTCATAAGCTACAGTTGCTTGCCCTGCAATAATGTCATCATCATCGAATGGGTGAAAATATATAAAATGCGGGTCTTTAGTATACTCAGCAGCTTTAGCATTCAACTCATCCATTGTTGTACCATGTACAATGACTTCAGCTCCCAATTCTCGAATCATATTAATGCGAAATTGCGGTACAAATTCAGGCACAATAACAATTGCGTTCATATCAAATTTTTTTGCTGCGAAAGCTACGGCTAATCCATGATTACCAGCAGAAGCAGCAACAATAGTTTTATTCTTATCTGTTATGGTTGTAATTTTATTAAATGCTCCCCGTAGTTTGAAAGCATTCGTATATTGAAGATTTTCGCATTTAAAAATTAATGTACCGTCAACTTTTTGACTAAAGTATGATGAAATTAAAACAGGCGTCTTTTTGATATAAGGCGCTATTTTTTTATAAACTTCCGCTATGTGTTTATGATATTCCATATTGATACCGCCCTTTTAAACTTCTTTGTGAAATGGCTAATAAAAAATTTTATACCGAATTTTTGTAAAAATATTTAATTTTAAACAAAAATAAAAGTTGAATTTATGCACTGAATCGTGCAAAATACACAAAAATATACTATTTATAAAAATATGTACAAATTATAACCTATTTATTCGCTTAAACGAGAGAGTTTGCTATGTCAAGTCCAAGAAGTAATCAAACATTAAGCAGTGTCCCTGCGTCACTTGTTCCCGCTAAAAATACCTTTGGGGGAGAGCATCTTAAAGCAAAATTGAAGGCTCATTTGGAAGAATGGGCGGCTATATTGGATAAAAAACCTGATCAGGCAGATTGGGCCCAAAGAGTAGAGGTAAACACTCTACAGAGAGAACTCAATAAAAAATCGAAAAAAACAATTAAAAAGCAGCGAAAAGAAAATGATGAAAAGCAGCAGCGTGATGAAACTTTAGCAAAAGAACTGAAAGCAACTCTTCGGGCACTGAAGACAGCAGGTAAAGCTTTAGAAGAAGAAGCTACAAAGCTGGCGATGGAAAAATATCTTTATGTAGAGCCTGTCATCGATTACAGAAAAGATTCTCAAAAACGAAAAGATTTTTTAAATCATCAATTTGATCAGTATTACACAAAATTACAAGATGTTTTGCAGGGATTAGAATCACGTGCTGTTGTTCGCAATTTTTATTTAACAGAGGGATCTTCGGAAGCAAAAAGTACGGATTTTATTCTCAATGAAAGTATAGAAGAAACGCCCTTAAGAGAATGTTTTACATTGTTAGAAAATGGAGGATTTTATAATGTAAATGGAAAAAGACTCAGCTTTTGGTCTGGCATTATCGGAGAAGAAAAAGCAAAATTCGTGTTGACATCGGTATCAAACAGCAATGTTCCAAGTTTTTCAATTTGGAGTTTAGTGGGAATTGCTTTAAAGGATAATGGCGAAAGAGGCTTATCAGATAAAATATTTATGCTTATTTCTGCTGAATTTGCTATGCAAGCAACAGGAAATACTGAAACGTATTTTTCAACAGCGAGCAGGCATGATGTTCGCAATGCATTTACTGGAGATAATTTTCATTGGAAAGGCGAATTTCCTTTTGCAATAAAGCTGCAAGAAAAAGGGGTAGTAAAAGAAATTCTAACTTTTTCTTTTGATCATGCAACTAAAACATGGGCAGAGAAAGCTGTGAGTGTATTTGAGGTACCCATTACCTATAGGCGTGATTCTGTTGAAGGCACAACACCCAAGATGAGAAAAAAACGAGATAAAAATGGTGAACGGCGTCAATATCTTGCTCCCAATTTTTTACCACTGGATCGCGATCCTAGTGGTTCTGAAAATTCTTCGCAAGATTCATCATTGACTCCTTCTCCTTCTCCCTCTCCCTCTCCCTCTCCTTCTCATTCTCATTCTCTCTCCGAAAGAAAAACGGATGAATTTTTACTTTCTTCTCCAATTTCAAAAGGAGCATGGTATGCTCAAACTACTAAACAATTAAAACAGTTGAAGAAATCTGTGTCTGCGCCTGCTACGCCTACGGGAAAGAGTATTCCTGCACTTCCTGTGAGTGTCTCGCCATCCCATTCTCAACCCCAACCCAAAGAAAATACTGAGGTGACACCCGTTTCTTCTGAAAATGAAAATCCTTCTGTGATTTCTTGCGGGTCAAATATAGGAAAAGGAGAGCTTGTTTTCAAATTTCCACAAGAGAGTTCAGGTTCAGATTCGCCCTCAGTGCTCGGTGAAAAAAAAGATTCTCCTGCTGAAGAAAAAACGCCGACTCTTTCAACATCTCAAGAGAGTTCTGCCCAATCCTCGGGTAAACCAAGTCGAATAGGTGTATGGGGATCCCAAAAAGATAAGAGAGTTGATAAATCTAGAGGAAAATCTAAGCAGTCTGAAGAAAAGTCCAAGTCAGATAAAATATTTGGACCTCCTCGCTGCTTACCGTGTTCTTGCTTATAAAGCTTATTTTAATTTTTGTCAGTAAAAAAGCGAAGAAACTATCAAAAATTAATGTTAGTTTTTTTGTGTAGGGCGGGGCAAAAGCTGCGGCCCGTCGCCATTGATGTTTGGACGTTGTAAACGCTCAGCAGGTTGGAAAAATGCCGCTGTATTTTTTAAAGAAGGCAGCGAAGGTTTAAAAAAAGCTGCTGCTTTGTCAAGAGAAGGGAGTTCAAAATTATCTGGAAATGGGCGAGGCGGTTCATTAAATATTTCATTCCAAGCTTTTTGAGTTGTCACAACAGCCGCAGCTCCTCCCACGAGTCCTGCACCCGCGACAACCCAGAAAGGAGCTGCCGCACCGCACAATGCCATGCCTAAAAAACTCCCTCCTTCTGCAGCCAGCCAGCTTGATGCTAATTCTCCTGCTTTATTCCATTTGTCGTCAGCAGTTGCCATTTCATAAATGGATTCCCCCAAAGCAACGGCAAAAAAAGTTTTGCTTATCTTTTCATATTTTTTAATAGTGGCTATTGAAAAATCAGAATGTTTCTCAATTAATTCACGAAAATAATCTCCTGGAACATTATCGATAGGTATAACTTCGCGTGAATCCATATCCGTACAGTCGAGATATTTAAAATAAGCATTTGTATTTTGAGGTGTGATACCCTCTGAGAAGGGATGAGGTAGAATCATGTTTCTCCGAAACGTATCAGTAATCTGGCCTAATTCCATAATATCCCTAGACACGATATTGATCATGGCACGACCCAGTAAAGTGGATTGATGATTCAGATCATTCAAATAATTAAAATAAATATCGATAGAATTGCGTGCTAACATTTTCGCATCATATATGGGCAAAATCGATTCTCTAAATTCATCACCGACTTTGTCACGCAAAGCTGCTGCCTGCCATAGCTGTCTCGCCATTGCCAGACTGCATCTGAAATTGTGGAAAAAATATAAAATGTCCGCAGCGGATGGAGTAATTTTTCATAAGAATTGACAGCATTATCAATATTTTCAGCGACTTTTCCAACCATTGACTTAAGATCTGGCTGTGTAAAAACGTCATAAGAGACATATTTCGTATTATCCATGTAAGAAAATAATGAATGAAAATAACTCCCCTGTCCAAACACAATCGAAAACGGATCCAGCACATTTTCAACAAAATGACTAAATGCAGTGCTCTTTCCCATCAATTTTTCTGCAGTTGAGAGATATGTTTCGACTTCTGACGTTTTTATCAGTGTTTGAAAACTCTCGCTCCGGGATTTAAACAGATAAAGGTCGTGTTCAACCATTTCAACAAAAAGACCGGCTTTGACGGGAGTCGCCAAAATATCCCAGGGATTAAAAAAATGATAGGATATTTCATCCGAATCATTATTGCCGGAAAAAATATTAAATAAAAATTCTGGATAAATTTGTTCAAATTGATTATAGAGTGCTACAAAATCAGTTTGTGGAAAAACAATATTTTTTTCATTTGAGAGAATATTGGGATCCAGATAATTATCGGGATAATTTTCTTGCCCACCCAAAGCAGGTGTGACAGTCTGTTCGAGCATATTTTCCATTTTTTGAAGAACAGTTGAGTTTACTTTTGTTTCATTTGTATTCCAATCAATCTGTAAACTTTGGGATTGTTGATATAATAAAGCCGCATCAAAATAATCAGGTTTTTCGGAAGAAAGTTTTTTTGCAGGCGTTGCTGCAGGTTGGGGAGAATTTTTTCTTTCGACTTTTTTAACAGGGACCGATTCAAAAGGTGTTGGATTCGGTGCATGGCGCATGAGAAAAGACAAGTTGTTTGAAAAAATTTTTCCACCTAGCGGATGATATACCGGCACGCTGAATCCAGTATTTTTCCAGCGAATATCCCACGAAGAAAACACTCGAGAAGAATGATGGTTGGGTAAAAGATCATGCACCGAACCGCTCACTCCCCAATGCACCTTTTGATTGACTTTATCAATGGGTGAAAATTGATAATTGTCTGCCTTGACTTTATCGAGTTTTGCGCCGTGCGAGGTAAGTGTGCCGACTGAAAACATTTCCATGTCTTCACTTTTTAACGGATTTGTGATCGCAGCTTGCTCAGAAAATTTTTCATTAATATCTATAGAAAAATGATCAAATGAAGACAGACTGATTTGATGTGACGAATGCGATGAAGAATTTTTTTCAGCATCGAAAGTCATTTTATCCTCATGGCCCTGCATGCTTTTTGTTTTCATTCCCGCGCCGTAAAAGTTGGCTTCCTGTCCGCGCAATGTCAAATCACCCAGATTCATTCCATCACCGACCCAGACAGTCTGGTTTGTGTGTGAATCTCGATGTTCAAGACCTATTTCACCCAGATCAGGATGGAGCAACGTAGACGGAGAAATCGAATACGTCAGATCATTTTCCTGAAAATTGACATCATGATGAAGCTTTGCCCCCGTGACTTGTAATTTACCGATGTTGAATTTTGTACTTTCTGCATTGACACCATAGTTCTCTAAAAAATCTGCCTCTTCAGCAGTAATCACCAAACGTTTTGTGTTGATACTGCCTGGTCCTTCCCGCAAATCATCGACATCCAATTGACTATGGCCTAATTTAAACGTCACACTCAAATCAGGTAAAAATGTTTTTTCCAATGTGCTGACGATTCCATGATGACGATAAGATGACATTAAAGTATTCGCAGTATTCATGGTTTCTGCAGCTAAATGTACAGTTGCAGATTCTCTGGCATCTGCGCTTTTTGCTCGCATGAATTTTTTAGTATTGTGTACGAGAGGAAGATTCGAAACATATTGATCGATGCTTGAAGGAAATGACATGCCGCCATAATATAAACCTTCGCGTTTTTCGGTGTAATGCCTGTTCAGAACCACTCTGGAATTTACAATTTTATGATGACCAGAAACTTCAATTTTTGTTTCTTCTGCACTGAATTCAGTGCCCAAATTATAAATATTTCCGCCCGGGGACAGCGTTATCGTTTTTTTAGTCATTAACTGACAAGACGATACATTATCTGATTTTTTTTCGGTGATATGTTCCCCAAAAAGAATAGTATGATCTTTTTTGACAGAGTCAGTTCCTAGCAACGGATCCAGTGTCATATCTTTTCCTGATTGTAGAGTAATATCCGATTCTGCCTGGATAGTCGTGCCTTTTAATTTCATTTCTTCACCGGAAGTCACAGTGACTTCACCATCACGTGAAGCAACGATATTATTTTCAAGATTGAATGTCGTAGTTTTTTCCGTTTTTTCACCTAATCCCAGCCATTCCTTATGTCTTTCAATGTGTGTGGTTACCGTTTTTTTACCCTCGCTCACAAATTGTGTATCACTGCTGAGCTCGATATCATTCACTGCAAGAATTTTAGAACTATCCTGAATCGTTGTTTTTTTTCCATTAATTTTTATTGCGTCGCCTGATTCAATAGAACCGCCATTGACAAGAACATTTCCGCCTTGAATGTCGAGCGAACCATTCACACTCAAGTTCGAGTGATTGAATTGAGTGGCCTGATCGCCTCGCAGAAAAAGCGAACTTGTGCTGCTGACTGAGCGATTTACACGAAGCGTGTCGGAAGCATCAACACCTAATCCTGCAAAAGAAACGAGATGAGATTTTTCAACATCAAATGAACCTTCTGCATGATATTGAATTGTGCCAAAAGGTGTTAATGTCGCGCTGAGATGGCTGTCATCTTCATAATGCAATTCACTCGATTCGTGTTCAGGATTTTTTTTAGTATGTTGTTTGAGCGGTGATGGAGCCTGTCTGTCTTTCACATGATGTGTACCTTGAAAATCAAGATAAATACCATCTTTTGTTTCATCTTTTAACTCAGTCATATCAACACGTGTTGTGCGAAAACCTGCTTTTGATTCTTGTGTAAAATGAGCTTTTTCTATATTGACGCGAGAAAATACATCGCCTGCAAGCAAACCGGATTCTGTCAAATCTTGAGATTCATATTTTGTAGCAATAATTTGTTTTGCAGAACCTGCATCATCTTGTACGTGCGATTCTTTTAAATCAGACGATACAGCGATTGTCACAGCATCTTTGTGATTGTGCACATGATCGATTTGTACAGCAGCGCCTGCATATTGCACGAATCCTTCATTTTCTACTTGATCTGTCACCGTTAAAGAAGAATTAGTAACGGAGAGATGAGAATCTTTCGACAGAGATAATTGATTGGTGTGAAGCGTGCTGTCTCTAAATTCCCGATCAGCATGATTGATAAAAACCATTTCATTTGCTGTTAAAGAAGTCTGTTCTGCGATGGTTGGCATGCCGGTGCCGACAAATGTTTTATACATTGTGCGTTCTGAATGTGATATTGTCGGTAAGATGGATTCTGCAGCAGTACTGACTGAAACCAGACTGGTTTTTGTTGATAAAACAGGAGAGGCATCAACTGCTGTCGGTAAAACTCCATCCGCTACTGTAAGAGTTGATGAAGTAAGAGTTACATTAAGAGTTCCGTTTACATTCACAATGGTTGATGTTGAATCAGAAAACCCGCATATCAGATCCAGATTCATATCAAAAAAATCACTTTTCTGTACGCCAGGAAATGCCAAATTCATCAGCGGAGTTGTTACATTGGTGAGATTGCTGATGATTGAGGATGCATTGTCCCAGGAGTGTGAGAAACTGTCTGGAAAAAATGATGCATGAGCAAATTGATCAGCCAGTCCTGCTGCACCATAAGCTAATGAACCTAATGTCAAACACAGTGATTTGGTCTGATTGACAATTTGAATTAATTTTCCGCGTTCAAGATGAGGAGATTTTTTTGCTTCATTAATATTTTTAACTAACTGGTATAATTGCAATAGAGCAGGGCCTGCATTAATTCCCAGTCTCACTGCTGCCAAGGCTAATTGAGACGTGGGCTCGTGAATTACGAGCTGCAAAATCGAGATAAGGGTATTGCTCGCAGCCAAAAAACAGCTTAATAAAGATTTTCCACTTAAAGTTAATGATGAAGGAAGATAAATGGAAGACGATAAATTAATAATACTGCTATTAGTGTAAAGCTCGCTTAAAATAACGCAGAAAGCTGTGATCGAAATAACACTTTGTACGGAAAAAGTTTTTTTGATTGTAAAACGACTTAAAAACGCAATGAAATCTCTTGCATTGGCATGAAAATTATCGCCTTTAACATCTGCTCCTATCATCAATATCGTTTTTTCTGCGTGAATTGACAACTGTTGGAATTCCAGTCTTCCACGTAAATAAAAATTTTCACATTCCCATGTGACAGGTAAAGGTGATTTGAGTGTGAGCGCGCTTCCTTTGGGAATTGTGCTGTTTTTTTTGCTTTCGATATGAATTTTTCCTGAGGCACTGAGTGTAGAAGGTGCAGGAAAAGATAATGATTCAGCAGCATGAACATTCATTTGGCCAGCGATTAGAGTGCTGTCAGAAATTTGTATGTTTTTGGATTCTAGCGCGACACGCCCCTGGTCTGTACGAATGACAGCGTTGCGCACCTCCAGTTCATCACTTAGAACAGATACATTGATCGATTCAAAAAAAGAAGTATCTTCGATATGACCAAAAAATTGCGTATACAAGGCTTGCAGATGCACGTTTGATGGAGATGACACAGTGATGTCGGCCTTCAGCGAAAGAAATTCCAAGCCTGAAAAAATAATCTGATTGGGAGCTTTGTCATTTTCAGGGGGAAGTTCTGTTTCCATCTGTGAAAATTTCGATTTGTCGTAAGGCTTATGTGAATAATTTTTCTGTTCTGTCAGTGCAGGTAAAAATTCAATCTCTCTCAGAGCTTTGGGTTTTTGAGATTTTTTATGCACTAATTGTTCTGAAATATGACTGCGGCGTTTTTCATATTCGGATAAAGTGAGACCCGGGAGAATAATAATATTGGAATAAATTTCAAGGCCAGGCGATTCAGTGATTGTACCCTCGATAAAGCTGGCAAATTGGCTATATTGATAAAGCGATTTTCCATTAAACAATACTTCGGCTGATTTTGTGATTTTTGTTTTATAAATAGTTGCGAGGGTTATTCTGCCTTGCACCATTGTTTTACCGTGATCAAAAGTCAGATCATTGGTAATAATGGTTAATCCTTTTGTGCTAAGCTTCCCGAAAAGATTTATCTTTCCCATAAAATCAGGCATATCAGAATTTTTTTTGACAGGAGAGCCAACGAGTAAATTCACGATACTGCCGTGTAAATGAGAGGTTTTATCAGCTTGTAAGCCTAATGAGACAATGCTAATCCCGTTTATTCCCTTTGCTATCATTTTGCCAGTTATTTCACTCGTTTCTGATATAAAGCTTACAGATTTTTCTGCTTCAATATATCCGTGATGCTGAATTTTTCCCGAACGAATTTGGCAATTTTGGGTCAGAATATCTGTTTCGGCTGCAATCACACACTGTTTAAAAGATAATATTTTAATAAATTGTGACTTGAGTGGCGCGCCTGTTTTTAACATCAGAGAACGGCAAGTAACGTGGAGGGCGGTTTCTACAGCTAAAAAATCATTAATTAAAACATCCGAAAATGTGCTGATTGATAGAGTATGTAAAGTATTTTCCTGTCCTCGCACAATGAGCGATTCGTTTGAAAAAATATTCATGCGCATGTTATGAAAACGAATTTGAGCTATTGTTTCATTTTTTTCATTAACCAGATTCATCCAGAAAAATTCTTCGGGAGATTCTTTTGACGCAGCGATTTGAACATTGAATGCATCGAGATCAATGACGGCATATTGTGAATTGTTATACATTTCAAAAGTAATCAGCTGATAATTTTCATTTGGAATCGTCTGATTTGCCAGCATTTTTTCGCGTTTTAACAAGTGTTCATCTAATTGAAAAGAAGTGTCTCGCAAAATAGCTTGTGCCATATAATCTGGACTGCCTTTGGGATTACTTAAAAGAACGCGCTGGCGTTTTTCAGTTAAAGGTCCTCGCAAGACAGGTTTTCCTGTTTCGGAAACCAAATGGGTAAGCTGATAGTAACCTTGTCCAAATTGGATAGAAGTATGTGATTGCATATTTAATTCATTCTAAAGGTATAAGTTTCTTGCGGCAGACAATCTGATCCATACAGTGCATGATTAATCGATTGAAAAATCTTTACGATAACCGAAAATAACGTACTATTGATTTCATTTTCATTTAAGCTAAAAATTAGCGCGGCAATTTTTTTAATGGCATCTTCTGCCGGTTTGCTTTGGACACGTTCTTCTTTCAGCGCTTTCTGGATCAGAGAATTTTGATCAGAAAATAATAAATAAGAATTTTGTTGTTGATTCATTCTGTCAATTTGTGTATTCAATTGACCAATTTTTTCTGTGAGCTCATGATCTTTCTGGTGTAAATACTGCAAATATTCAGTGATCATATACGCATATTCACTTAAAAATAATTGAAAATGCCATCGTATTATTTTATCAAGAGATCCAAGATCAATCATGTGGCTCATGTCTCTCACAATCAAACGCAAATACTCGTTGATTTGTTTGTCACAATTTTTTTCTCTAATATCTTTTTGAAAAATTTCAAGATATCCAATCAGCGTTTGTATGGGTTTATTTTTTTTAGAAACAGTATATAAATCTTTTAGAAGATAAGAAACTGCATCATTTAAATGATGATACAAAAATGCCGAATTCATCATTTCTTCAGGAGGAGGGGGAAAGAGATGATTGAGATAAACTTTTTCCTCTAAATCGGGTTGTATTTGACAGGATGTTTTTTCTGTTAAATCATAAAATCCTGATTGGGCTAATAATAAAATATTTTTTTCAATTTGATTTTTCGGAGTTGATAATTCAGTCATGATATTTTTTAAAGCATGAAGCGAAGCAGGTTCATGATTCATTTTAGCGCTTACAATGGTTTTTATATGACGAGATAAAGCTGCTTTTTGTTTTCTATCATGTAACGTGCTTTTTTTTAAGTCATTAATGGCTTTCTGCAATTCGTAATGATCACGATTTTTTTCGCGAAGTTGAATGATTAACTGTTCAATTGTATTTTCTGTCAATCGGGTCATTTGCACAACATACGGAAATAATTTGTAATCAACCATATCGAGATAACTGATGCTGGAGCAAATTCTGTTGATGAGAAAAATTAAACAAAGCCATGCTTTATTAGCGCTCTGTAATGCATTTTTATTTTCATCAACTGCATTGATTGTCAGTTGGGTTGAAAAATAATTTATTGCGCCTGTTAATAATGCCACACAGTTTAAGCGTCCGTATTCTATCGTATCCCATTTTTTTATTTCCAGAGCAGCTGTTTGACTGGCTTTGTTTAACTGTTTCAAATGTTCCCAATTAAAAAGAGAGAGCGGTTTGGAATCTGTTATCTGCTTTTCTTCATACTGGTAAACTCGATAAAATTCAAAGCTTAAAGAGTCGAAAGTAGATGTGAGAATGGCGTCGCTAATATATTTTGTCAATGCTGTTAAAGTTGCATTCGCTTCTGCTTGGATATTTTCCGGGGCTAGTTTAAGATTTTCTGGAGTAAAGTATCCGTTAAATTTTTCAAGTTGTCGTTTTATTTCCGTGCAGAAATCGGTATTTTTAGGGCGATGATTATTGTAGGTATCCAGGACAACTTTACTATATGCATTAAGAAACAAAAGTGATTCCCAAGGCAGGCTGTTTTGAGGCAGTTCAACTGTATTTTCAAAAAAATCCTGTTCTTCAGGTATCGAAAAATGAAAAGTCGTTGAAGGGTTTTCTTCTTTTTTATCGGATTGATTAAATTGAAGTAAAGCCTCATAGCTGTTACGCAAGATGTTGATTGATACTGGAATGAATTGAGGATAATTTTGAATATCTGTTGCAGAAAGAATGACAGCAGTAATATTAATCAATGCTTTTTCGTAGGGATGAATTTGCTGCGTGTTTGCTGGAAGTGTCTCGGACTGGTCTTTAAACAGTTTGCACTGTGCAATCTGATTTTCGAGTGTTTGAATTTTTTGTTTCAGATCAGAAGAAGTTTTTTTAATATCTTCTAAGATGGCATTTAACGTGATGAATTCAGCTTCAAGCGTTTTTGTGTAGAAAATAAAAAAATCGCTCACGTGTTTTTTTAATTCCTGATTATCTTCAGTTTCAAACTCTATCAGCATGGGCGAGTGCCGCATATGAAGCATTAAGTCTTGCAGACAAATATTGGATTTTTCAATTCGCACTTCATCGGTTAGACGTTTGACAAAGCAGTCGTTAAAAGTTTCGATTAAATTAACAAGCTCGGTACGAAATTTTCTCTTGCTGGGATAGTAAAGAGAAATATCTTTCAGTGCTTTTAGCAGGACACTGGTTTCTTGATTAATATTTTTCAATGATTTTAAACTGAATAAATCGGTTGTAACAACTGGAATATATAATTCATTTTTAGGCTGTTCTTTTTTTTCTTCCTGCCATTCAGGATTAGCCATTTTCTCAGAAACAGCTTGTGCAGTGGATTTCGTATTGCTTAATTGAACAATTTGAATAATGGCGGAAGGCAATGTTTTGGGGTTTATTCCTTTGAAAAATTTTCCATAAGGAGAGACAGAAACTGCAACGCGAGTGAGTGCCTCTTTGTAATTTTTTTCATTTTTTAATTCTTGCTCAATATGGGTTGATAAAAATAGATCATTCTCTTGTTTGAGATGATCTTGTTGTTCTATTGTTTCTTCTAGACGATTTGCTTTTTCATATAATATGGTTTCTTCACCTTGTAATACGCGGGCTTCAGAGCGAATTTTTTTTAACCGCTTTTGCATTTGATCATGATGCAAGTTCATTAATGGCCGAATGAAGCGGGAGGTGAGATATTTCATTGTCAGTAAATCTTCGAGTTTTCGGCTACAAAAAAATGAATCAATTTCGCTTAAAATAAACTTCCAACAGTGATTAGCTATTTTCAGACTCGTGGATCCATATTGATGCATATGAACAGCTTTGGGTTCTTGCCAGAGGTTTAAAATATCGAGTGCAGCAAGAAAATTTTTTAATATGGATAAGGTGAGAGGCGTTTCGCTAAAATATTCGCGCATATCTGCCGTGAGTTTTTGGAGAGTTTCTCGAGTAGTTTTGAGAAATACTTCATCCAGAACAAGAATGGATTGATCCTGTTTGCAGCCAGTTTGAATGAGACATATTTCATGAAACAATTGTATTAAAGGAGAATAGGTAAAATAGTTTGGCAATCTGGTTTTTAACGTGTCTAATGTGATATTCGCGAGAGAAATCGAATGACTGGTTATATGATTATCTGCTGAAAAATAACTGTTATAGGTTTCTAGCAATTGGATCAACTGCGCGCATGGATTTTTGGTATTGTATTTTGTTTCTCTTGTGAGGTAATCGGATTGTAAATAACAGTCTTTGAGATAATTGAAAAGATAATGTGAATGAATGTGAATCAGTTGGAGGTCTAACTGGTTTATTGCATTGTGAAGCGGTGATGTTTTAACTTCAGGTAGATCAAATCGCGAAGAGCCTCGAGGCGGCGGCGGTGGCGGCGGGACAGGAGGTCCTTTTTTCTTTTGATTTTCTTTTTGTGAATGCGTTCTCACTTTCAACCCCATTTTGTAAAAAGGTTGAAATTTTAAGTCATTTAGAGCAACCTTTCATCAATTATTTGTTTTATGGCTTTTTTTCTGAGAATTTGCACTTAACTTGATGATTAATAACATATTTTTTTCTAAAAAACCGGGAAAATCGGATTTTTACGCAAATTTTTCTGGATTTCCTTTATTAATCAATAAGTTGCGCGGATTTTCGGTCAGTATTCGGTGACAGTCACACTGTTCTTTATTTTGACCTCCTTCCCCTATCCCCTTCCTCCAAGCGAAAAGCACGCTTAGAGG
>DATIJV010000092.1:0-15743 GCA_035478255.1 Gammaproteobacteria bacterium | reverse complement strand
CCGTGCTTGTTGGCACCGCAGCATTTTTAACAGCGACCACAGTTTTGTATTTAAATAATAAAATGAGATAAGCATATTGTGCAACTGATCTTACGGGTTAAGGTGTAAGCGTTTGGAAGTGCACATAACCAGACGCTTACACTATATCTTTAATAATTTGTGTAGCTGCGCTCTTGTATTGTTTTTCAGTGTAATCGGCAAGTTGTGTCAAATATTTTTTTTGAATGGCTAAATAATCTTTTTCTGATAAGGTTGTTTCATTTTTCATGCTATGTGCTCTGTGTTTGATTTGGGGTGATGGCAGTAAAAAATTAAAAAAATCAGCACACCATTTTGACAGTAAATTGATGTGGGTTTCTTGCTATCATTTTATTTAATAACGGTATAAATGAAGGATAAAATGTTTCCTCTAAATTCATGGCTTCCATCTTATTTTTTAATGTTGTAGGAGACCAGGCTCGTTGAGTAATAAAATTTTTCAAATCAATTTTTTTCTCTAGTTCCTCGTTAAATTGTTTTCTTCGTCTTGAATTTGGGTAAATATTAAGAAGCAAGTTTAAAACTATAAAAATAGTTAGACTTAAAGTGATTATGCCTGATAATGGTTGATGGCCAGTTAATGAGGTTAAACCATTTCTTAGTAAGACAAAGATAATCAATGAGTATAAAATCCAATCCAGACGCATGTGATATAAGAGAAATTTCAGTATATAAAAGCAAAGTTTGCATTTACCTGCAAAATAAAGGGAAGCTTTCACACTTAAAGCAGTGTAATCCTGTATTAATATTTGCGCATTTTCATATAAATCTTGTTTGATATATGCATTCATCATAAGCCACTCTAGCGTTTCTGAAGACCACTCAGCATTTAGATAGCGAGGTATTATGCATTGTATTTCTCCAATGCTTATAGAGGTGGAGTTTGAATGTTTCACATAAAAATTATCTGATACTTTTGGCCAATCATTATCCTGATAAATGCTTGAATATTTAGATTTCTCGTCTGTATAGCGAGCATAACGGTTGATTGCGTTATTACGTAAGTCGATTAAAAAATTTAGAGCATCTTTGATGTGTTGTGAAATGCTCTCTGTAGAATAATTTGATGCTGTATAACTATTTTTTATTACCTCAGACACAATATTTTTTGCAATTTCATTGTATTGCCCGACCGATATCGAATCAACATATCTAAAATATTTTTCTTCGAGGTCATCTTTTTTGTCGGATAAATCATCTGTTTCGTCATAGTTTTTGAGCATTTCTTATAAATTCCAGTGAGCATAGCTTTTCGTTGTATTTCTTCTAATGTATCGCCTTTATTGTTTGTTTGGCAATACGGCCATTATACATAAAGCGTAAAATTTTAACACAGCGACAATTAAAAGCATAGGATTCCTAAGTATCTAAAAAAATCAAAAACTTAGATTCTCTAAGCATATAAGATACGTTTATAGGCTTAGGAATGGCAGAATCTCCTATATGCAAAAGACTTAAGGAAGCTCGGCTTGCAGCTGGCTTGTCTCAGAAAAAACTGGGCATAGCCGCTGGTATGGACGAGTTTTCTGCTAGTGCACGTATGAATCATTATGAGATTGGAAGGCACACCCCTGATTACTCCATGCTGAAAAGCATAGCCAAAATTCTTAAGCTGCCTGTAGCATATTTTTATGCTGAAAACGATGAGCTGGCTGAAGTGATTAAATTGTTTCACCTACAGAAAAAATCTGAGAAAGTCGACTTGTTGATTACTTTGCGTAAATCATTCCAACGTGATGAAAAAAAGTGATTTGTTTATGCTGATGCTTTTTTTCAATAGCTGAAAAAAATATTAAATGCGTATAAACTAACACTCTGTAAATTAGAGAGTTTCAGTATGAATTTTATCTTAACAATTGAATTTTTACAGCAGCATTTAATTGAGTTATTAGCATTTATAGTTTCTTTTACGGCACTTATTGTGTCTTGGATTTCAATGTACTATTCAAACAAGGCCTTTTCGTTGTCATTATTTGATAAACGATATAAGTTTTATCATGATTTCAAAATACTTGTTAATGAGATGCTTAAATTCGACATTAAGCTATTTCCAGATAGCTTGAAGAGGACGAAATTTTTATTGTGGGAAGCGCAATATATTTATGGCGAAGATGTGTGTGGGCTGTTAAAGAAAATACACGATAATCTGTGTGGAGTTATCTTATGTCATCAGGTTGTTGACGATATGGCGGCGGGCAATCAATCCGAAGATTCTGAAATAATGAGTAGGCTTATGGCAGAGCATTATCGTCCTTTGCAATCATTAATTGCAGACCTGTTGGGAGATAATGACATTACAAATTTAAACTTTTATTTTCATAACTATTTGGCAGACAAGGATTTTAAAAAGCCTTTGAGCTGATAATAAATGTTAAGCTGAAGCCACTTGTTTTTTTAATGCATTTAATTCTTTTTCTGTTCTGGTGATGGAGTCTTTAATACATTTTTGGCAATATCGAGTAGGATTTTTTTTATAATAATACCCTTCGGTGCTTCTCAGTGTTTCGCCAGGTATTTCAAAGACAGGGTCATTTTTTGCCATATTTTCTCCGCATCTCCAGCATGGAGAGCTTCTGCCGACCATTTTCTTTTTTGGTATATTTCCGCGTGTGAGTTTAATAGCTGGTTTCTTTTTCATAATTACTCCCTCATCAGGTATTAGATTTGAAATAATTGATAAAACCGCAGCATATCGTATGTACCAGTATGGCATCTTCTCTCGTCGGCGTATGGTCATCTTGTTTTTTTGCATGAGCAATATCATTATTTCTAAATGCATTTATTTTTTCTAAAATAGCAACAAGGTGTTGGTTGTGGTCTTGCGAGTTTCGGAGTTCTTTTATGTTGTCGCCCAGTATTTTTTTATTTTTAAAAATAACTCTACAGGTTCCTTCAACGCCTTTAATAGATTCCAGACAGGAATTGCTAAAATCTGGATTTTTTTTGTTTGAATAAAGGGTTTGTGCTTTAAGAAGATGTTCTCTTATTTCTTGAGAAAAGGAATGATTATATGCAGACTCCATAATGGTGATTATGTCTTCGTTTGAAATGGGCTGAACGATTGAATTTATAACGCTGTAAGCTGCATTATGCTTAGTTAGTATTTTATTAAACTCTTCAACCTTGAAGTGTTTATTTTGCTCAATGAAAAATTCTATTAAGTCATAAACCTCAAACCATTCTAGTTTAAAGTAGAGATTTTCTATTGCACGTAAATATTTTTCAGTGAGGGGTAGTCCGCTAATGTTTTGCCTAAAAAAGTCAGTCCATAGATTCTCTGCTTTTGTATTCCGATAGACGCTGGTGCCATAACCACCATACCCCCAGTTAATGTAATGAGTATTGATTTCTTTATATATTGCATTCCATAAAGCAGTTTTAAGACTATCGTCCATGCTTTCGAGAGCATTAACTCTTGGTTTTTTGTGGCCTTCTCTTCCGCTAAAGTTCATGGCAGAGCATGCTCCTAGGCTTTGTTATCCTATTATTATACGGCCATCATAAGATGCTAATTGGGTTCTGTTGAATAAATGTGGTTACAAACCGGTTACATTTCCAAATTCAATTTTGAGAGGGATTTTGTAAGCTTTTGATTATTCTGGTGGCCAGACCTGGAATCGAACCAGGGACACAAGGATTTTCAGTCCTTTGCTCTACCAACTGAGCTATCTGGCCACGTAGGTGAGAAGGCGATATTAAACCGATTGGAGGTAGTCGAGTCAAGCAAAATTTACAATTCAGGCGCAACAAACCCTGTCGGTTTCTCGCTTCCCTTACCAAACAAAAACTTTTCCATCTCAACTGCCAGAAATTCCCGTGCTTTCAAATCGAGCATGCTCAAACGATATTCATTAATCAACATGGTTTGATGGCCCAACCAAAGCTGCCACGCTTCTTTCGAAATATGCTCATAAATACGCAGCCCAAGCGCTCCGGGATAAGGCGGGCGCTCCAGACCTTCCAGTTCTTTATCCAGTTTTTGACAATGAATCATGCGCGTCACGCGATTTTCTCCAATATTTTTTTAATCGGCGCGGGTAAACCAATCATTTGCGACTCGCGTAAGTTATACCAAAGCTGCTGATCGCCATCCATGATTTTCGCAGGTTTGGTTTTAATTTTAACTAAAACTGGCAAAATATCCAGATGAAAATGAGTAAAGGTATGCCGAAATATTTTTCCAAAAATCATTTGCTGAATGTTAAATTTAAATTTCTGACGACAAAAATTTGATGCTTCATCTAAATCAGAAAATCCTGCCAATTCCGGCAAACTCCAAAGGCCGCCCCAAATTCCAAGCGGTGGGCGTTTTTGTAAAATAACTTCGCTGCCATATTTTAAAATAAAAAAAGTAGATTGCTTGACGACTAAAGATTTTTTACCCGCGCTTTTCGGTAAATTTTTTTCGATTCCCATTTTACGCGCGCTGCAATTTTTTTCCAAAGGACAATTCACACAGTGCGGTTTTCCGCGAATGCAAATCGTTGCACCCAGATCCATTATTGCTTGTGTATAATCAGCCACTCTTTTTTCTGGTGTCAATAATTCTGCTGTTTCCCATAATTTTTTTGAAATATGTTTTTCACCCGGCCATTCGGTTACAGCTAAAAACCGTGTGAGAACGCGTTTTACATTTCCATCTAAAATCGCTGCTTTTTTCTGAAAAGCAATCGCTAAAATCGCGCCTGCTGTCGAGCGTCCGATGCCAGGTAATTTTTGTAATTCATCTAATGTCTCTGGAAATTTTCCAAAAAAATTATCCATAATTTTTTTGGCAGCAGCATGTAAGTTACGCGCACGGCTGTAATAACCTAACCCCGTCCATAAATGTAAAACTTCATCTTCCATTGCATTTGCCAGAGATTTTATATCAGGAAAACGCGCAATAAATTTTTCAAAATAAGGAACCACTGTGTTGACTTGTGTTTGCTGCAGCATCACTTCAGAAATCCACACGCGATAAGGTGTTTTATTTTGCTGCCAGGGCAAAGTTTTACGTCCGTGTTCATCAAACCACGTTAGAATTTTTTTCTGAAAATTAGCAGGTGAAATTATCATAAACGGGGACGATAATGATTATGGTGATGTGTAATTTCGTAGATGAGATTGGCTGCGAGTTTTGCAGTGCATTGATCGATATCATAGCGCGGAGATAATTCAGCAATATCATAACTGATTACCCGGCCAGACGCCGCAAGCTGCCTGACTAATGGAATAACATGCCAGGGTAATAATCCTAACGGTTGAATGGCACTGACACCAGGCGCAAATGCTGCTGCAAAAACATCGAGACATAAACTGGCGTACACAATTTCATTTTCATCAGCCACACGATCCACAAAATCTACGCATTTTTCCAGTTGGCCGTGATGCAATTCATCTGCCCAAATGACTTTTGCATTATACGATTTTGCGGTTTCCAGTAATTGACGTGTGTTGCCCGCATGTTGAATGCCGATGCAATTATAATCGAAACGACGTTTTGCTTTGCGATGTGCTTCAGCAATTTGTAAAAATGGGGTACCGGAACTTCCTTTATGATCAGGCAGTAAAGGCCGCATATCGAAATGCGCATCGAAATTAATAATTCCCAAATGCTTGTCAGGAAAAATATCATTGATTCCCTGATAATGTCCCCAGGCAATTTCATGCCCGCCGCCAAGTGCAATCGGTGTAATATTTTGTTGTAACAGTAACGCGATAACTTCGCCAAACGCATGCTGCGCTTCTTCCAGATTGTCTTCGGTGCACATAATATCGCCTGCATCGAAGCACACAAAATTTTGTCTTTGAACAGGCAGTTTGCTTAATGCGTGGCGAATGGCTTTGGGGCCTTCTGCTGCACCGACACGCCCCATATTTCGTCGAATGCCTGCTTCTGAACGAAAACCAATTAACGCAAATGCATTTTGCTTCAGTCTAATTTCAGGGTGATCTGTTAAATTAAGCATTTGGATGATTTGAAAAAAAGAAGACGCTGGCGGGGCGTCGGCACGCCCCTTCCATTGTGTTTTATCCGGCGGTAAATAAAGAGTATTCCAGTTCATCTCCTACCTTTACGCATTCAACGGCATCCTAGTGTTTACCGTTTGAAGCAATTCTTTCACGCTAATCACATTTGCATACAATGGCTGAATTGCTGCCAAAAACGCATTTTGTACGCTTTGCGCCGGAATAATCATGTTGTTAAATTCCAGATTTTTCGTCGTGCACGCATCATGCAATACCGTGCAGTTAAATCCTGAGTCATATGCTGCTCTGACTGTCGCATCAATTGCTAAATGCGTCATCATTCCTGCAATAATCAAATGATTAATTTTATTTTTATTCAAATGATTGAGTAATCCTGTATCTTTAAAGCTATTCGGATAATGTTTTTTGATGACCGTTTCGTTTCTTAAAGGTTGCACATTTTGATGAAGTTCCACGCCTTTGGTGCAGGGCAGAAAATACACTGCGTCAGGACGCGTCGAAATATGCTGAATATGAATTACGGGCAATTGCTTCGCGCGATAAATTTGCAAAGCTTCCTGCGCTTTTTGGCATGCCTCTATGCTTTTCTCCAGCGGCATTCTACCATTTGGAAAGTAATCGTTTTGAAATTCGATTAAAACAAGGGCTGTATTCATTTTGAATTCCTTTTCATCATTACCATGTCAAATGCTTATTAAATCTATTTTTTTCAAATTAGGCAATAGTTAATGTTGATTTTCTGTAGTTTTCTGGGCTATTGTGCAAGAAGTTTTATCAATTTACCAGCTATAATTGAAATAAAATGATTAAAGAACCCTTAGATTGCCAACAAATTCATCGAATGTTTTCTCCAGAGAGCCTAGTGAATCTCTCTAAAATCGAAATTTTTGATACGATTGATTCGACAAATACCTGGCTATTAAAACAGGCGAAAGCGGGTGCGGCCTCAGGACATGTCTGTCTTGCCGAGCAACAAACGCAGGGGCGCGGGCGGTTGGGGCGGTCGTGGTATTCGCCGCGCGGCACGAATATTTATTGCTCGCTATTGTGGCGTTTTAGTCCTGATCAGGATGTGTCTGGTTTGGGTATTGCGGTGGGTGTGATGGTAGTGAATGCGCTTTCTCAATACGGAATTCGCTTAAGATTACAGTTGAAGTGGCCGAACGATGTGCTGGCAAGGAGCCGGAAATTATCGGGTATTTTGCTAGAACGAAATGAATCAGCGGTCGTGATAGGAATTGGAATTAATCTCGATGTCAAATCCGCGGAAGAAAAAAACTGGATTGATGTTGCGGAATTGACCGGGCGCACAGCAGAACGGAATGTGTTAATGGGATTGTTGTTGAATGAGATGTTGACAAAATTGCCATTATTTGAAAAAAACGGGTTGAATTTATTTTTGCCTGAATGGCGAAAGTATGATGCCTTGTTGGGTAAAAATATCGTAATTAATACGCCGAGAGAAAATATTCCTGGAGTGATGCGAGGAGTGAATGAAAATGGCGAATTGCTGCTTGAAAATAAAGCGGGAGTTTTGCAGAATTTTGCGAGCGGGGAAGCGAGTGTTATACGGTCCCATAAATCGCAAATGCTCGATGTGTCTGATACGCCCAATATCTATCCCCATACGACCAATGCCAATACTCAGTTGGATAATTAACAAAACCCACTGTTTCTAGCACTTTTCCCATTATTTTGCGATATTCTCGCGCTTTCTCTGAAATAGCTTCTGAATCTGTTTTGCAAAAAATTCCTTTCAAATCTTCATAGGTATCATCCAGATGAATTCCCATATCGACCACATTTCCTTTTTTATCGACGAGGTAAACATCAATAGCTGCGCCTGTTGAATGCGGCGGAACATTTGTTGAACCATCCAGATTAATCACTGGCGAAACAAATTTTGTCGATTCCAGAAAAATTTGTTGATGCGTTAATGCGGGATGTTCCTTAAGCAATTTATTATAACGTTCGTCAAAAATTTTTTGTTGTAAATCGAGACTGCGATATCCTTCATAAAGGCGAAAGTGTAATCCATCGGGCAGCATTGCTTGTGCTTTTATGAGTTTGTCGTAAATTGTTTTTCGAATTTTGGTGTAATTGGTATTGTCAGGCAGCAAAGGCGGCGGCCCATAAGAAATTTCTTTTTGCGCAATAAGATCAATCATCGGATCATGGTTTTCATGAATCGGGATGACTAATACTTTCGGATCAGCAATTAAAACAATTTTTTCATTTGCATGACAGTTAAACATGATCATGAAACCTGTTAGGAATAATAGAGTTTTTTGCATATATACCTTTCACTAATCATTTTTAGGCATTATTAACGCCCAGTGACTGGTCAGATTGCTTGCCAAAAACACGCGCATAACCTTTTTTATGTAAGTGTTTTTGGCAAGCAAGATGGCCAGGTCAATGGGATGTTAATAATACCTAAAAATGATTAGTGAAAGGTATACCTATCGTACCTCAAGATGCGATTTTTAACATCCACCCGAGAATCATCTCTTAAGTGTATGATTAATAATGAATTTTTTTATAAAAAATGCGTAAAATCGGGTTTTTGCGCAAATTTTTCTGGATTTTCTTTATTAATCAACAAGTTGCGCTGATTTACCGTAAGTATTCGGTGGAAGTTCCTCGAGCACGGTTCCATTCATGTTTTTAAAGCCAGTGTTGTGTATGTGCGATAAGACCTGCAAGACCAATGATCATGCCCATTAACCATAAGAAATTTGACCATATACGATTTTGCAGAAGATCGAATTTAGTATCGAACTTTTTATCCAAAGCATCAATTTTACTATCAATTTTTTTATCCAGAGCATCAGTTTTACTATCGAATTTTTTATCCAAAGCATCAATTTTACTATCAAATTTTTTATCCAGAGCATCAATTTTACTATCAAATTTTTTATCCAGAGCATCAAATTTACTATCAAGACGTTTAAAATCCTGCTTGATATCTTGCAATGATGCATTGATATTTAAAATAGTTGTTTCAAGTATAGCTAAACGTGAATCATTGCTCATGCGAGCCTCATTTTTTCTGTTATTCATGTGTAAAAGCCTTAATAATTATACCATGCGGATAAAAAGAAGGAGTAGAGAACGGGCAAGAAAAGTCGAGTTTTTGAGGAGATGAATTTTTTAATTAAAAATGGAAGTTAATTTTCCCGTAAATCTTAAAAATGTCAAGCTACAAATTGCTATATTTAATGCTGCAGCGTTTGGACGCCACAAACACCGGCAAAATATCTTCATAATTGCTAAAAAAGTAAGAAAGAAAGTGATTGTGTTGTAACTCAAATCAATTAAAATACATTTCAGATAGGACTTGATTCTCAAGGAACAGGTACCATGAAAAAACCAATTTTTATTTATTTTTTAATTGTCACATTAGATTCCATTAGTTTTGGCTTGATAGCACCGATTGTTGCACCGCTGTTGACACAAGCACATATTTTCTTTTCTACATTTTCATCCCAATTTTTTTCTTATCTTTTTTATGGATTGTTATTGTCGTCATTTCATTTATCTTTCATGATGGGCGCGCCATTGTTTGGGATATTATCTGATCATTTTGGAAGAAAAAAAATTCTTTTAACTTGCTTGTATTTAACGTTAATTGCATTCAGTTTTTATATAGTAGCATTTATACAAAATAGCATATTTTTTCTTGTGATCGCGCGCGTTTTATCTGGTCTTAGCGCAGGCAGCCAAAGTGTCGCACAAGCTGCGATAGTAAAACATTCAAAGCAATATAATAAACCGACGGTGATTAGTTTTATTGCTGTAGGCATGACGATGGGATTGGTTGTTGGCCCACTTTTATCGAGTCTTTGGTCTGTTTCAATGCTCTGGCTGCCATTTGTCATTGTATTATTGCTCACAACATTAAATATATTTATGTTGACCATTTTTTTAAATGAAGAAAAAATTTCTCGAAAGGAAGATATAGCAGAAAGTAACTATAAAAATATACTGAAAAATAATGAAGTACGGCGGTTGCTAGTAATATTTTTCTTTTTTGAATTAGGTTGGAGTTTGTTTTATCAAGCTTTGCCTTTATGGATTAATTTGCAATGGCATATCAAAAATCCTAAATTGGGTTTGGTTCAATCTTATGTTGGAATAATATTAGTAATGAGCTTGTGTTTTGCCGCGAAAATAGCGTTAAAATTTATTTCGCCCAATAGATTAATTGCAACTGGATTTATTGTCGGAGTTATTGCACTGATATCTTTATATTTTCAGACCGAATTTAGCGTGTTTTTATTAACTGTGTTACCCATTGTTTTGACAGTTGCTTTTGTGTATCCAAGATTGGTTTCATCACTTTCTGATATTTCGTCAGATAAGCAGCAAGGATTAATAATGGGTATGACCAACGCACTGCTCGCTTTGTCATTTTCCATTACGGGATTATTTTCCAGTATACTGACTTTTTTCAATATATCATTGCCATTTATCGTAGCAGCAATTTTTTGGATTACTGCAAATATTATTTATATAAAATCATATAGGAAATTAAGACTATGCAACTCTGTCTTGACATAGGTAATTCAAATATTTTAGGTGGTGTATTTCAGGATGAAAAAATTTTATTAACATTTCGTCACGATACCAAACAGGCAAGTTCTTCAGATCAAATTGGATTATTTATTAAATCGGTATTACGAGAAAATAATTTAGATCCTTCTCATATTGCTCAAATTGCATTTTGTTCAGTTGTGCCAGCGTTGGATTATAGTATGCGATCTGCTTGTATTAAATATTTTGGTGTTACACCATTTGTTTTGCAGGCAGGTGTTAAAACAGGGTTAAAAATCAAATATTCGCACCCACAGGAAGTAGGCACTGATCGAATTGCCAATGCCATTGCAGCCACGCATCAATTTCCAAAAAAATCATTAGTCATTGTGGATTTTGGAACTGCGACAACATGTTGTGCGATCACAAATCAAAATGAATACTGGGGAGGCGCAATTTTGCCCGGTATGCGTTTAGCCATGGAATCATTGCAACATAACACTGCAAAGCTTTTCCCAGTTGAAATTGTCAGACCACACGTTGTAGTAGGATGCTCAACAAAAGATAGTCTGCAATCTGGACTTTATTATATGCAATTAGGCGCGATAAAAGAGTTAATTTCTCGATTTTCACAAGAATTATTTATCGCTCAACAACCGATAGTGATAGCAACGGGTGGATTCGCACACTTATTTGAGAAAGAAAATATTTTTCACGCAATTGTTCCAGATTTAGTTTTACGAGGTTTGTTATTAGCGTTGAAATTGAATGGGGCAGCATGAATATTTTAAAAGGTAAAAAAATTATTTTGGGTGTGACAGGAAGTATAGCCGCTTATAAGAGTGCTGAATTAATTCGTTTATTGAAAGCAGAAGATGTTGAAATAAATGTTATTATGACGCTAGCAGCGAATCAATTTATCACAGAAATGACACTGCAAACATTATCTGGGAATCGGGTATTAATTTCACATCTTGATGTTGATAGTGAAATGATTATGTCGCATATTAAGGCAGCACGTTCAGCTGATTTAATTTTAATTGCACCAGCAACTGCTCATTGTATCGCAAAACTCGCCGCGGGTTTTGCAGATGATTTACTGACTACAGTTTGTTTAGCGGCTAAAATTCCTATTATCATTGCGCCAGCGATGAATGTCGCAATGTGGGAAAATAGTGCTACACAAGATAATATTAAATTATTAAAAAGCCGAAATTTTAAATTTCTAGGTCCGGTACATGGTATACAAGCTTGTAACGAGACAGGCGAAGGTAGAATGCTCGAGCCATCTCTCATCGCTGAACAAATTCAATATTTTTTCAAAAATAAAAATCGTTTTTCAGGCAAGCGAGTTGTTATAACTGCTGGGCCCACTCAAGAACCCATTGATCCAGTGCGCTATATCAGTAATCGCAGTTCAGGAAAAATGGGATATGCGATTGCAGAAGCAATGGTTTTGGAAGGTGCTGATGTCGTACTGATTTCTGGTCCAACCGCTCTTTCAATACCTTCTAATGTGAATAAAATTGATGTGACTACGGCAGAACAAATGTTTCATGCTGTGATGAAATATGTTTCTTCATGCGATATTTTTATTGGATGTGCTGCGGTAAGTGATTATAAAATTTCTAACACTTATCTTCAGAAAATCAAAAAAAGCGGTTCTTCCTTTGAGATAAAGTTAGAACCTAATCCCGATATATTATTAACAGTTTCACAAATGAATCCAAAACCATTTTTAGTAGGCTTTGCTGCTGAAACGGAAAATTTAATTGAACATGCAAAACAAAAGTTAAAAAATAAAAATCTTAATATGATAGTTGCTAATGAAGTAGGAGAGACAAAGGGATTTACAAGCGATTTTAATGAATTGGTCGTGCTAACATCAGATGATAAAAAAATACGCCTTGAATATAAGAATAAAAGGAAATTGGCGGTAGAATTAGTTAATGTCATATGTGATTGTTTTATTAATTCTTCTTGCTATGTAACCTGAGTTATGTAATTTGATTTTTGTAACATACCTCTGTTGATATCCCTGAAAATTTGCTACTGAAAGATCATTCGAACCGGTGCTCATTTTCTTCATTCACTTGCAGTTTGGTTCTGCATCATGATTAGTAATAATCGCTTGATGAAGCTTCTGCGCAACAAGGGCATTCAAACTAAGGCCTGCTTTTGCTGCTTCTATTGCCAGTGCTCTATGATCACGCTTATCGATCCTGATATTGAATTGTCCGCTATATTCCTTACGAGTAGGTGCTACAGGTATCGCTTCATTATGCTTACGATAACTTTCTTTCATTGCTTCCCATGCTTCTTTTAATTCTGCTAGAGCCTCTTCTGCAGTAGAACCACATGCGGATACATTCGGTAATTCCACAAAATGAGCAACAAAATCATCTTCCTCATGAAGGAGATGAATGCTAAAACCATCAAATTCATCACGCATTGTCTGAGTCCTCCTCATCAAGTCTCATTAAAAATTGTTTCACTTGATAACCTTTGGCTTGGCCGTTTCTATACCATGCGCGGCCATAATTTGAGGTTTATTGCGCCCAGATGTGAGTCAGATTGCAGCGAAAAAAATGCGAACATAGCCGTTTCTATGTGAGCATTTTTTTCGCTGCAAGATGGCTCGCAGATGGGATGAAAATAACCTCAAATTATGGCCACGCATGGTATATCTTGTACTGAAATTCTATATGACTTTGGCGAGTACCAGATTTCGTGGCTACCCTTTTGGTGGTCAAGAATCCAACCTCTATGTTTCATTAGAGTGCGGAAATCCCCTATAGAAAGGCCATTTGGATTGTTAATTGCTTTATCAAGCAATTTATCTTTTTTAGTCATAGTGTAACTATATACAGTTACACAACATTTGTCAATAGACAACAAACGCGTAAATAATGTAAAATAGCCTAATATTTATACACATATAATGTGTTACGAGGAACTCTATGATTAGCCGTGCTTTTTCTGCTGTTAAAAAAAGAATTAAAGCAGCCATTTCAGCCGTTGTTTATTTTGTAATCGCCGATCTGACGATTTTTTTTGAAAAAAATCCTGTAGAAAAATTTAATTTAAAAGCTGATGATGATCCGTTGGGTGTGGGAATAGTACGGCTTGGTCGTGGGTATTATGGAAAGAATATCGCGATTATCCGTTCCAAGCTAGATTCAAAACAAGTTGAAGCGCAATTAAAATGTGTTATGGATATTCGTGAAGAAAAGGCTCGTTCTCCCTATGCGATATTCCAATGGATAACTGACTCACCGTTTTTTCTTGCGATGGCAAATAACGAGGCAATGCCTTTGCGAAGAAGAAGCATGCATCAATTAAATCCAGGAGAGCTTATCCAAAAAGCTGAGATGCATCATGCAAAATTTCTTCATCGTCTGCTTCAAAAAATAGATCAAAATAATATAGATGATGCTGTTTTTAGTTACATTCAGAATATTCTTCTATCACAGTTAATCGGAACAAAAGAAGTTCCTCTCGATGTCACAAAGATGATGATGAAAGTTGAATTGGATGTTAATATGCTTCTCGCATCAATTGTTCCCAGGTTTTTTTCATTAAGACCAGATACTCGAAAAGGTAAGCAAAAATTTCAACAAGTATGTTCCATGATATCTAAAATAATGGATGATCAACATTCACTGACTGATCCTGAAAATCGCTTGAAATTAGCATTTTTATTCGCGTCAAATAATTTAAGTAAAATTTTATCGATCTCTCTTCAATATATTTTTAAAAGAAGACTTCTTTATAGTCGGTTGCTGAGTGAAATACATTCTGGTTCAGAATCGATGCCATTCTTACATGCTTTTTACTTGGAAGCGCTGCGTTGGACTGCGGCGATGAATATTATTTTACGTTATACAGCTAAAGGGATATCAACAACTGATTTGACTGTTCCTCCCAACACGCTCATTGCATTTGATCTTAAACACATGTTACGAAATTCGTTGTATTTTGAAAATCCGAGTGAGTTTAATCCGAATCGTTTTATTGAAAATGAATATCCACTGCATCATGGAATGCTATTGCCTTTTGGTGTCGGAATGCGCATATGTCCTGCCGTTGCGATTAGCGAAAAATTATTTAAGTGGATTATTATTCATACTCTTCAAAGCATCGATTCCCCCCAATATTCTTTTAAACATCTTTTCAATGATTTTTATGGAGAATGGAACAGAATTCCAAGTAATGATCCATCTTATGAAACGTATGTTTCAAATAAAAATGAACAAAAAGGAATTGATGAAAATAGCATTCAATTTATTTTAAATGCCAATATTACAGATGAAATTTACAATGAACCGATTATTAATCCAGACAGGCTAATCGAGATACTTTATCAAGCGGCTACTTATTCATTTTTTACTCTTATTCCTTACCAAATTCTATGCGTTGATGTCACCCATAATCTATGGGTAATGAGCGAAGCAAAATATGCTTATGGTAAGGCTACGTCAGCACTCGAGAGAGCGTCGTTTATTCAAACCATGTCCCATCATTGGAACATCTTCATGGATAAACAAGTTGTTATCTCTTGTGTATTCAAACAAGATGTTGCATTAGATATAAATGTACAAGCAAAGGCAACTGCCGATACGTTAAATGCTATATCAGATGACATTTTTAAAAATGTTGGTTGCTTGCCATTCGTCAACAATCAAAAAGAATGCAAATTGAATGGCTATTTTTCCTATGTAAAACCCCGTCTTGCTGAACATCATCGATTCTTTCAATTAGTTAAATCGCATATGAAGCCTTACGATCAAAGTAATGGCGCTGTACATTATCCAAAATTGACTGTAGATAAAGACTTTGTATTATCAACACCTACCGTATCTTCTTGAGGGATTCATGTTTTGGCTTTGGCATAAGTGTTTTTTGCTATTTTTCACTTATGCCATGCCGGTACGATTTAATATGACACACTAAAAATAAAACACACTACTTTTTTTCCTGGATATATTTTTTTACCCAATTTTTAGCAGTTTGACTGATTTCATTATCATTTAAAATATAATCAAATATTTTACTTCTTCCATTCTGATCATTGCCATGCATGTCAGTCAATAATTCTTCCCACTGTTTAAGTATTGTATTTGGCGATTTTGTTTCTATCTGATCAAAAACAGTTTTGACGCGTTCGCAGAAGTATGCGCTAATCGCTTTATCAA